>JBOGDY010000252.1:0-4102 GCA_050742955.1 Actinomycetes bacterium
ACCCCGCCCGCGCCCGCGCGCTCGGCTACCCGGTGACGCGGTACAAGGTCATGGTGTTCGTCATGTCCGCCGGCTTGTCCGGTCTCGCTGGCGGCGTCTATGCGATTAGCCATGGTTTCGCATCCCTGCAGGAGGTCTACTGGACCACCTCCGGGGAGGTGGTGGTGATGACCGTGCTCGGCGGGATTGGGACGTTGTGGGGCAGCGTGATCGGGGCGGCGCTGATCGTTCAGCTCAAGGACTACCTCGCCACCGCGGGGTTCGACGCGATCGGCATCATCACCGGCGCGATCTTCATCGTTGTCGTGATGCTGTTCCGGCGCGGGATCTGGGGAACGGTCGCGCACCTGCTGCGGTCTCGCCGATCCGCTCGACCCGGCTCGGGACAGCCTCCGGGCGAGCCGGCTCAGCAGGAGGACGCGCAGCCTGGCCCGGAAGCCGCCGCCCGACGTTGACCGGCGCGGCGGCCAGCGCGGGTGAGGTCCTGTGGACCCCACCGCCCCAGCGGGTCCGGGATGCCACGCTGACCCGCTACCTGCGCTGGCTGGCCGACACCCGCGGCCATGACCTGGGCGGGCACGCCGAGCTGTGGCAGTGGTCCGTCGAGGACCTGGAAGGCTTCTGGTCATCGATCTGGGAGTTCTTCGACGTCCGCTCGGCGGAGCCGCCGGGCGTTGTCCTCGCGGACAGCACGATGCCCGGGGCCCGGTGGTTCCCCGGTGTCCGGCTGAACTGGGCCGAGCACGCGTTGCGTCACGAGGCCGGCGACCAGGTGGCGCTGCTGGCCATCCGCGAGGATGACGAGCCGCGCGACACCAGCTGGTCTGAGTTGCGACGGCAGGTCGCCGCCTTCGCCGCCACGCTGCGCGCATCCGGGGTGCAGCCGGGTGACCGGGTGGCGGCCTACCTGCCGAACATCCCCGAGGCGGTGGTGGCGCTGCTCGGCAGCGCCGCGGTCGGAGCCGTATGGGCGGCCTGCGCCACGGAGTTCGGCGTGCCGGCGGCGACCGCTCGGCTCGGCCAGGTGGAGCCGACCGTGCTGGTCCTGGCCGACGGCTACGCCTACGGTGGCCGGCTCGTCGACCGCCGCGCCGAGGCGGCGTCGATCCGCCGGGCGATGCCCAGCGTGCGGCACACGATCTGGGTGCCGTACGCGTTCCCCGACGACGCCCCGCCTGCCGGCCTGCACGCAAGGCCCTGGACCGAGCTCGACGACGGCGGCCCGGACCCGGACGTCGTCCGGGTCCCGTTTGACCACCCGCTGTGGGTGCTGTACTCCTCTGGCACGACCGGGCGGCCGAAGGGGCTGGTCCAGGGGCATGGCGGCATCCTGCTCGAGCACCTGAAGTGGCTGGGCCTCTACACCGACCTTCGGCCCGGGGACCGGTTCTTCTTCCACACCAGTACGGCGTGGATGGTCTGGAACGCCTTGGTCAGCGGCCTGCTGACGGGGACGTCGCTGGTGCTCTACGACGGTTCCCCCGCGTACCCCGACCTGTCCGCGCTCTGGCGGGTCGCCGAGCGCACCAAGGCCCGGGTGATGGGCACCGGCGCCGGCTACCTGACCGCCTGCCGCAAGGCGGGAGTCGAGCCGGGCCGTGACCTCGGGCTGCGGTCGCTGGAGACACTCGTGGCCACCGGTTCCCCGCTGCCGCTGACGGACTGGAACTGGGTCTACGAGCACGTGTCGGGAGACGTGCGGCTGGACGCGGCCAGCGGGGGAACCGATGTCTGCACGCCCTTCGTCGGCGGCGCGGAGATCTTGCCGGTGCACGCGGCGGAGATCGAGACCCGGATGGCCGGTGTCCGGCTGGAGTCCTGGTCGTCGGACGGGCAGCCCCAGGTGGGCCAGGTCGGGGAGCTGGTGGTCACCGAACCTATGCCGTCCATGCCGCTGCACTTCTGGGACGACCCGGACGGCACCCGGTACCGGGACAGCTACTTTGACGTGTGGCCGGGCGTGTGGCGCCACGGCGACTGGGTCACGCTGACCGAGCGGGGGACCGTCGTGATCTCCGGGCGCTCGGATGCGACCCTGAACCGGGCTGGGGTGCGGATGGGCAGCAGCGACATCTACGACGCCGTGGAGGCACTCCCGGAGATCCGGGAGTGCCTGGTGGTCGGCGCCGAGATGCCCGACGGCGGCTACTACCTGCCGCTGTTCGTCGTGCCCGCAGACAGCGTGCGGATGGACGAGCCGCTCCGGTCGCGGATCGTCGCGGCCATCCGCGACCAGGTCTCGCCCCGCCATGTCCCCGACGAGGTGGTCGCGGCCCCGGGTGTGCCGCACACCCTCACCGGGAAGCGGCTCGAGGTGCCGGTCAAGCGCCTGTTGCAGGGAGTCCAGCTTCACGAAGCCGTCAACCTCGGCAGCGTGGACGCGCCGGAGGTCCTCCGCTGGTATGCCGAGTTCGCGGCAGCCCGCCAGGCCCGGTCACGCTGATGGCCCTGCCGCACATCGACGCCGAGGCGGTGGCGCGACACGCACCCATTCCCGACGTGGTCGAGGCGGTGCGCGCGGCCTTCGCCGCGTCGCCGGACCTGGCCGGGCGCAGCCACTTGCCGCTCAGCGGAAGCGACGACCTGCTGCTGATGCCGGCGGCCGATGCGACCGCGGTCGGAGTGAAGGTTCTCACGGTGCTGCCGGGCAACACGGCCGCCGGACGGCCCGCGATCCAGGGCTGCTACCTGCTGTTCGACCGGCGCACCGGCGCGCCGGTCGCGACGGTCGACGGGGCGGCGCTGACCAAGGTGCGAACCCCGGCCGTGTCGGCGCTGGCAACCCAGGCGCTGGCCCGCACCGACGTACGCCGGTTGGCCGTGTTCGGCACCGGTGTGCAGGCGCGCGCTCACGTCCCCGCCATGCTCTGGGCCCGCCCGTCGATCACCTCCATCGACGTGGTCGGCCGCACCCAGGCCAGCGGCGAGGACCTGGCTGGCGAACTGCGCGCCGCCGGGCACCGCGCACGGGCGGTCGACCCGGCTGAGGGCTCGGCCGCCGAGCTGATCTGCACCTGCACATCCAGCCCCGACCCGGTCGTCGTCTCGGCCCGGGTGCCGCTTGGAGCTCATGTCAACGCGGTCGGCAGCTATCGCCCGGAGCGTCGGGAGCTCGATGCGGAACTGGTCGGGCGGGCGCGGTGCGTCGTGGATGAGCGGGACGCGGCCGAGGCGGAGGCCGGTGACCTGGTCGCAGCGGTGCGCGCCGGCCGGCTGCGGTGGGATGACGTGACCGGTGACCTCGTCGGCCTCGCTCGCGGGACCGTGTTGCGGGAGACCGATGCCCAGGTCACCATCTTCAAGTCCGTCGGACTGGCTCACGAGGACCTGGTCGCCGCGGCCATGGTCGCCCGACGGACCGGCCTGCTGGCCGGCTGACGGCCGGTCAGCGCAGCCGGCAGGTGTTCACGAGGTCGCCGTCGCCGGGCCGCGGATACGTGGCCGACGCCGGCGGCTTGGTCTTGTACTCGACCCAACGCTCCAGAGCGAGGAAGGCCGTCCGGTAGCAGGGCAGGATCGGCCGCACCTTGTCCGGATGCTCGTCGTAGAGGCCGTCGACGTGGTTGCCCGCCTCGATCCGGTAGTAGCGGTGCTTGGCGCCTCGACCGGCGTCGCCCACGAGGCCGGCATAGACGTCGGAGTCGGTGCGGATCGGCAAGAGCGCGTCGTGCGTTCCGTGCAGCGTGAGCATCGGCTTGCCGATCCGCCCGGAGAGCGACACCCGGTCGACCGCCTCCCGCACGGACCCCGGCCGCTCGAAATAGTCGTAGTCCGCGTCGCACGCCGGCGCGCCTGGGCGGCAGAACGGGATGCCCGCTTCGAGGGCACCGTCGTACGCCGGGTCGAACTCCTCGCGGTAGATCCGCTGGGTCAGGTCCCAGTAGACCGCGTAGTGGTAGTCCCATAGGTACTCGGAACCAGGCTCGAAGCCGGCTGAAACCATCGCGTCGTGCGCCGCTGTACTCCCCGTCGCCGCGTAGGCCGGGAAGTGGGTGAGCGCGGTCGGCAGGTACGTGAACAGGTTGGGCCCGTCGGCGAGGAACAGGGTGCCCTCCCAGTCGACGCCGCCGTCGAACAACTTCGGGTGGTGCTCGAGCTGCCA
>JBOGDY010000253.1:0-4095 GCA_050742955.1 Actinomycetes bacterium
ATGATCGAGCACCTGCAGAAGCTGGGCGTGACCGCGGTGGAGCTCATGCCGGTGCACCAGTTCGTGCAGGACCACCACCTGGTGGACAAGGGCCTGACCAACTACTGGGGCTACAACACCATCGGCTTCTTCGCGCCGCACAACGCCTATGCCTCCAGCGGCCAGCAGGGGCAGCAGGTGCTGGAGTTCAAGTCGATGGTGCGGGACCTGCACGCCGCGGGCATCGAGGTCATCCTCGACGTCGTCTACAACCACACCGCCGAGGGCTCGAACCGGGGCCCGACGCTGTCCTTCCGCGGCATCGACAACCAGGCCTACTACCGGCTGGTCGACGGCAAGCCGGAGCACTACTACGACACCACCGGCACCGGCAACACGCTGCTCATGCGCCACCCGCACGTGCTGCAGCTGATCATGGACTCGCTCCGCTACTGGGTGCTCGAGATGCACGTCGACGGCTTCCGCTTCGACCTCGCCTCGTCGCTGGCCCGCCAGTTCCACGAGGTCGACCGCCTCTCGGCGTTCTTCGACCTCGTCCAGCAGGACCCGGTGATCTCCCAGGTGAAGCTGATCGCCGAGCCGTGGGACGTCGGGGAAGGCGGCTACCAGGTCGGCAACTTCCCGCCGCTGTGGACCGAGTGGAACGGGAAGTACCGCGACACGGTCCGCGACTTCTGGCGCGGGGAGGCGGCCACCATGGGTGAGTTCGCGTCGCGCCTGACCGGCTCGGCCGACCTCTACCAGGAGGACGGGCGCCGACCGATCGCGTCCATCAACTTCGTCACCGCCCACGACGGCTTCACGCTGCATGACCTGGTGTCCTACAACGAGAAGCACAACGAGGCCAACGGGGAGAGCAACGCCGACGGGGAGAGCCACAACCGGTCGTGGAACTGCGGTGTCGAGGGTGAGACTGCCGACCTGGAGGTCGCGTCCCTGCGCGAGCGGCAGAAGCGCAACCTGATCACAACGCTGTTCCTGTCGCAGGGGGTCCCGATGCTGCTGCACGGTGACGAGCTGGGCCGCACCCAGGGCGGCAACAACAACGCCTACTGCCAGGACAACGAGATCGCGTGGGTCGACTGGAGCGAGGCACGGGACAACTGGTCCCTGACCGACTTCACCGAGGCGGTCTCCCGGTTGCGCCGGGAGCACCCGGTCTTCCGACGCCGCCGGTTCTTCCACGGCAACCCGAACCGCGCCGGCGACGAGGTCGGCGACATCGCGTGGTTCACGCCCGCGGGCGAGCACATGTCGCCGGGCGACTGGCAGGTCGGCTTCGCGCGCTCGCTCGCGGTGTTCCTCAACGGCGAGGCCATCGCGGAGCCGGACGCCCGCGGCGAGCGCATCCACGACGACTCGTTCCTCATGCTTTTCAACGCCCACCACGAGGACATGGACTTCTCCCTGCCCAAGGAGGTCTACGGCGAACGGTGGGAGGTCGTCGTGGACACCGCGGCCCCGATGGTCGCCGACCGGCCGTCGGCGCGCGCCGGCGAGCCGATCAGTGTCGAGGCCCGGTCGATCCTGGTCCTGCGCCGCGTCCACTGATGGCCCGCTGATGGCCACGGCTGTGCCGGCGAGCACCTACCGCCTGCAGCTGCGGCCCGGTTTCGGCTTCGCCGCGGCGGCCGACGTGCTCGACTACCTCGACGTGCTCGGCGTCTCGCACATCTACCTCTCCCCCGTGCTGCAGGCGGCGCCCGGGTCGACGCACGGGTACGACGTGGTCGACCACGACCGGCTCAGTGACGACCTCGGCGGGGCGGAGGCCTTTCACCGGCTGGCGGCGGCCGTCGCCGAGCGCGACCTGGGCATCGTCGTCGACGTGGTGCCCAACCACATGGCGGTGCCGACGCCGGCCTTTCTGAACGCGGCGCTGTGGTCGGTGCTGCGGGACGGGCCCACCTCGCCGTACGCCCCGTGGTTCGACGTCGACTGGGCCGCGCAGGAGCGCGCGATCCTGATGCCGGTGCTCGGGCGGCGGATCGGCGAGTGCCTGCGCGACGGAGAGATCACGATCGAGGAGTACGACGGGGAGCACCGGCTGCGCTACCACGACCACGTGTTCCCGGTCCGCCCGGGCACCGCGGGCCTGCCGCTGGACGAGCTGCTCGACCGGCAGTTCTACCGGCTCGCACACTGGCGGGTGGGCGACGAGGAGCTCAACTACCGGCGGTTCTTCGACATCGACACGCTGGTCGGCGTCCGGGTCGAGGACGAGCGGGTCTTCGCCGAGACGCACGCCGTGCTGCTAGCGCTTGTCGCCGAGGGGCAGGTGCAGGGCCTGCGGATCGATCACCCGGACGGCCTGGCCGACCCGCGCGGCTACGTGATGCGCCTCTTCGGGGCAACCGGCGCGTGGATCGTGGTGGAGAAGATCCTCGAGGGCGACGAGGAGCTGCCGGCGGACTGGCCGTGCGCCGGCACGACGGGCTACGACGCCCTGCTGCGCGCCGGCGGGCTGTTCGTCGACGCGGCCGGGGGTCCGACGCTGTCGCGGCTGTACGCGGAGCTGACCGGCGAGCCCGCGGGGTTCGAGATCGTCGTCGAGGCCGCGAAGCGGTGGGTGGTGGAGCACGGCCTGCACGCCGAGGTCCACCGGCTCGTCGAGGTGGCCGCGGCCATCTGCCAGGAGCACCTGGAGCTTCGCGACCACACCCGGCGCGCCCTCCGCGAGGCGCTGGTCGAGATCCTCGTGGCCTTTCCGGTCTACCGCGCCTACGTGGTCCCGGGCGAGCCGGTGTCCGCCGAGGCGGCCGGAACGATCGACCGGGCCGTGACCGTTGCGCGGACCCGGTTGACCGAGGACCGACAGGACACGGCCGTCCTGGTGGGCCGCCTCGCCCGGGGCGACTTCGGCCGGGGGACGCATCGCGACGAGTTCGTGGTGCGTTTCCAGCAGACCTGCGGGCCGGTGATGGCCAAGGGTGTCGAGGACACCGCGTTCTACCGGTGGTTCCGCCTGACCGCGCTCAACGACGTGGGCGGGGACCCTCGGCACCTGGGCGTCCGGCCGGATGAGTTCCACGAGTTCGCCGCCGGGCTGCACGCGTCCTGGCCGCTGACCATGACGACGCTCTCGACCCACGACACAAAACGGTCCGAGGATCTGCGGGCGCGGCTGTTCGCGCTGTCCGAGCTGCCCGACGAGTGGGGTGGACGGGTGGTCGCATGGCGGGCGGCGACCTCGGCGTACCGGCCGGACGAGCTCGACGCCAACACCGAGTACCTGCTGTGGCAAACGCTGGTCGGGGCCTGGCCGCTGGACGGCGGGCGCCTCACGGCGTACCTCGAGAAGGCGACCCGTGAGGCAAAGCGCTTCACCACATGGACCGAGCCGGACGAGGCGTACGACGCGGCCGTGCGCGCATTCGCCGAGAGTGTCGTGTCCGATGTCGCGCTGATGGCCGACGTGGCGGCGTTCGTCGGGCGGCTGGCACCGGCGTTCCGGGTCAACGTGCTGGGCCAGAAGCTCGTGCAGCTGACCATGCCCGGCGTCCCCGACACCTACCAGGGGTGCGACCTGGTTGACCTGTCGCTGGTCGACCCGGACAACCGGCGGCCGGTGGACTACGCCGCGCGACGGGAGCGGCTCGAACGGCTCGACGGCGGCGCGGCACCGCGGGGCCTCGACGACGAGAAGCTGCTGGTGGTGTCGCGGGCGCTGCGGCTGCGCCGGGAGCACCCGTCGTGGTTCGGGAAGTCGGGCGGCTACACCCCGGTCGCGACATCGAGCCCGCACGCGGTCGCCTTCGCTCGCGGCGACGCGGTCACTGTCGCGACCCGGCTGTCGATCGGGCTGGAGCAGGCGGGTGGGTGGCTGGACCACACCGTCGACCTCGCCCCGGGCGAGTGGCGTGACCTTCTGACGGGGGCGACGAACCGGGGCGGCGTCGTCCCGCTCCGTGAACTGCTCTCCGCACTGCCCGTCGCGCTGCTCGTGCCCGCATAGCAGGCGCAAGACTTCAGCCGTCGCGGGGGTGGGCGGGGGGTTGTTTGGTGTAGGTCTTGCCGAGCGGGCTGGTCCAGGTCTTGATGCCGGTGTCGGGGTGGTAGGCGAGTTTCCAGTTGCCGTGGGTCTTGGCGTTGTGG
>JBOGDY010000254.1:0-4077 GCA_050742955.1 Actinomycetes bacterium
CGTCCCGCTGCTCCCCGGCCTCGATCACGGCCGCGATCTGCTCGACCGCGGCCACGACGTCGACGTGGCGCACGTAGAGGGGCGCGAAGCCGAGCCGCACCACGTCCGGCTGGCGGTAGTCGCCGACCACCCGGCGGGCGATGAGCGCCTGCACCACGGCGTACGCCTCGTCGTGCCGGAGCGAGACCTGGCTGCCGCGGTCCGCGTCCGCGCGCGGGGTCACCACCTCGAAGCCCAACGGGTCGAGCACCTCGTCGGCCAGCTCGACGAACAGGCGGGTCAGCGACAGGCTCTTCTCACGCACGGCCTTCATGTCGATCCCGTCGAACGCGGTCAGAGCGGCCTCCATCGCGAGCAGCGACAGCACGGGTGGCGTCCCGCACCGGAGCCGGTCGACGCCGGGGCCGGGCTCGTAGGTGCCCGCCATCTCGAACGGCCGGGCATGACCGGTCCACCCCGTCAGGGGCTGGCGCAGGTGGTCATGGTGACGGCGCGCGGCCATGGCGTACGCCGGGGCGCCGGGGCCGCCGTTCAGGTACTTGTATCCGCAGCCCACCGCGAAGTCGGCGCCGCAGCCCGCCAGGTCGACGGCCAGCGCGCCGGCGGAGTGCGAGAGGTCCCACACCATCAGCGCACCGCAGTCCTGCACCGCTGCCGTGATCCCCGCCATGTCGTGGGCACGGCCGGTGCGGTAGTCGACGTGGGAGTAGGTCACGACGGCTGTGTCGTCGTCGAGCGCGGAGCCGACGTCGAGCGGCTCGACCCGGCGCACCTCGAGGCCGAGGAGCTCACCTACCGAGTCGGCGATGTAGAGGTCGGCCGGGAAGTTACTTGGCTCGATGACCAGCACGGCACGGTCCGGCCGCAGCCGGGCGGCGGCGACCAGCACCTTGAACAGGTTCGCCGACGTCGAGTCGGCGACGACCACCTCGTCGTCGGCCGCCCCGACGAGTGACGCGACGCGCGCACCCACTCGGCTGGGTGCGTCCCACCAGTCATGCACGTTCCATGAGGTGATCAGGTCACTCCCCCACTGCCGGCTGACCACGTCCGCCACCACCGAGGGGACCGTGGTCGGCAGTGCCCCCAGCGAGTTGCCGTCCAGGTAGACGAGGTCCTCGGGGAGCTGGAAGCGTTCGCGGGCGTGCCCGATCGGGTCGCGTGCGTCGAGGGCTGCGGCGCGGCTGCGGGCCTCGGAGAGGGTCACGTCCGAACCCTACGACCGCCGGACATGCCGGACGACACCATGAATGTCGGCCGCTCGCGCATCGGGCGTGCCGGCAACCTCGTCGGCGCCGCGCATCCTTGCGCCGACGGGTGACTAGCCTGGCGGGCGTGACTGACGTGACCCTGACCCCGACCCGCGAAGAACTGCGCACGCATCTCGTCGCATCGGGCATCGCGGGCGACGTCCGCACGGCGCGTGAGAACAACCTGAGCAACTACCTCGGGCTGAGCGACCGCGAGCCGCAGCACCTGTTCGGCCTCGAGCCGAGCGGTGCCTGGACGCCGGAGGACGTGCTGGCGCTGATGGTTGAGCGGTGCGGCGTCTCGCCCGACCCACGGCACACCCACGGGCAGGACACGATCGACCCGGACATGACCATCGACCGGCTGGACGCGATGGCGGCCCGGCTCCGCACCGCCGCCCAGCGCCGCGAGCGCGTCCTGGTTGCCACCGGCCACCCGGTCGGGCTCCGGCCCACCCACACCGCCACTGCCCAAGGGCTGCGCGCGGCGGGCTGCACAATGCTCACCCCGGCGACGGGCTGGCAGCACCCCGAGGACACGCCGTACGGGACGGCGGGCGCCTCGATCCGCTATCTCGACCACGTGGGCGTGGTGAACGGTCCGGCGCGGGAGCTTCAGCACACGCACTCGCCGCTGCCGATGCGGGCGGCCCTCGCCGACCTCGAGGCGTCCGACGAGGCGCCGCCCGACCTCGTCGTCGCCGACCACGGGTGGGCCGGTGCTGCCGGACAGGCGGGGATCGACGCCGTCGGCTACGCCGACTGCAACGACCCTGCCCTTTTCGTCGGCGAGGCGGAGGGGCGGGTGCTGGTCTGCGTGCCCCTCGACGACAACCTCGCCCCGCAGGTGTACGGACCGATGACCCGCTACCTCCTCGACCGGGCAGGCCTGCCGCCCGGGTGAGCCGGCGGATCTGGTCGGGGCACCTGCGCCGGGCGGGCTGGTCTCAGACGAACACGGCCAACGGCTTGGCCCGGCCGTCCCGCTCCTCGACGAGGGCGAGGAAGACCCCGTCCGGCCCGAACACGGCGACCGGTCCGGGACCGAGGTCGGCGCCGGGCAGCGGCCCGCCGTTCGAGACCAGCCGAGCCTGGTCGGCGTCGACCTCGCGGGTCGGGAAGGCCTGCCGCGCGGCCAGCGCGATCGGCAGCACCTCGAACGACTCCTCGAGCTGCTCGAGGGTCCGGGCCTGCGACAGGACATAGGGGCCGACGCGGGTGCGGCGCAGCGCCGTGAGATGGCCGCCGACCGACAGCGACACTCCCAGGTCGCGGGCGAGCGCCCGGACGTACGTCCCGCTCGAGCACACCACCGACACGTCCACGTCCACGGTCTCGGCCTGGCGGCGGACGGCACGCACCGCGAAGGCGGACACGGTGACCGGCCGCGCCTTCAGCCGGACGTCCTCCCCGGCCCGGACCCGCTTGTAGGCGCGCCGGCCGTCGACCTTCACCGCGCTCACGGCCGACGGCACCTGCTCGAGATCGCCGGTCAGCGCGGCGACGCCCGCCATGATCTGCTCGTCCGGGACGTGGTCTGCCGGCGCGGTCGCCACGACGTCGCCCTCCGCGTCGTCGGTCACCGTCGAGGCGCCGAGCCGGATCGTGGCGTCGTAGGACTTCTCGGTCAGCGCCAGGTGGCCCAGCAGCCGGGTCGCCCGCTCGACGCCGAGCACCAGGACACCGGTCGCCATCGGGTCGAGCGTGCCGGCGTGGCCGACGCGCCGGGTGCCGGCCAGGCGGCGCGTCCGTGCCACCACGTCGTGCGACGTCCAGCCGACCGGCTTGTCGACGACGACGATGCCGTCCACTGCCACGTCAGCCCCCCGGTTCGTCGTCCTCGGTGGAGGCGCGGTAGGGGTCGGACTCCCCGGCGTAGGCGGCGCCGGCCGCGTTGCGGAGCACCTCGGCATCCGCGGCGGCCACCTGGGCGAGCAGCTCTTCGATGTGCTGGGCGTTCTCGGGCACCGCGTCGGCGACGAACGCCAGCGTCGGCGTGAGCCGCACGCCGGTCTGCCGCCCGACCTCCGAGCGGAGCACCCCCTTCGCGCTCTCGAGCGCCGCTGCGGTCTCGGTCTTCTGGGTCTCGTCCCCGAGGACCGTGTAGAAGACGGTCGCGTGCTGCAGGTCGTTGGTGACCCGTGTGTCGGTGACGGTGACGAAACCGAGCCGGGGGTCCTTGACACGCATCTCGAGGGTCTCCGCCACGACCACCTTGATGCGGTCGGCCAGCTTGCGGGCGCGCGCTGCGTCAACCACGGCTACTCGTCCTCCTCGCTCAGGAACTGCTGCCGCGCGGACAGCAGCTCGATCTCCGGCCGGCCGGCCACCAGTCGCTCGCACGCGTCGAGCACCTCGACGCAGTGCGCCCGGCTGGCCGCGACCACGGCCACGCCGACGAGCGCGCGGCGGTGCAGGTCGTGGTGACCGGCCTCCGCCGCGCTCACGTCGTACTTCCTGCGCAGGTCGGCGACGATGGGGCGCACCAGCGACCGCTTCTGCTTCAGCGAACGCACGTCGCCGAGCAGCAGGTCCAGGCTCAGAGCCCCGACGAACACGCGACCCGCCTCTCCTGCCAACCGCCCCCGACCCCCACCCTTCCCACCCTCCCTGCGTTGATCATGCGCAAGTGGTCGACCACTTGCGCATGATCAACGCGCGGGAGGGTGTGTGCCGCTAGGCGCGGGCCTTCTCGCGCAGCTCGAACGTCTCGATGACGTCATCGACCTTGATGTCGTTGAACGACCCCAGGCCGATGCCGCACTCGAAGCCCTCACGCACCTCGGTCGCGTCGTCCTTGAACCGGCGCAGCGACTCGATGCTGAGG
>JBOGDY010000255.1:0-4030 GCA_050742955.1 Actinomycetes bacterium
TGCTGGGTGCGGTGGTGGGCTACGCCCTGGCCTACCTCCTCTACGAGGCCGGCCAGAACAACTGGCTCGATGGCAACCTCAGCGCTGCCCTGCTGTCGATGGCGGTGTTCGGCGCGGTCATCTCCTATTTCATGCAGATGGTCTCGTTCGTGCTGCTGCGCCGCAGGATGCCGCACATCGACCGCCCCTACCGGAGCCCGCTGGGCGAGACAGGTGCCGTCGTGGCCGGCGTGATCGCGCTCGTGTCGCTCGTCGCCCTGTTCTGGCGCGACGACTACCGACCGGGCGTGGTCGGAGTCGCGATCTGGTTCCTCCTGGCCATCGTCTACTTCGCCGTGGCCGGCCGGCACAAGCTCGTGCTGTCGCCGGAGGAGGAGTTCGCGGTGACGCTGGGCGCCCACGGCAGGCCCCAGGTCGAGGGCTACGGGAAGACGCACGTGGGGGAGGTGGCCGGTCCGCCTGCCCAGCGTGGGACGGGCGACGACCAGGTGTCGCCCTCGGGCACGGTGTGACCGGACGATCGGACGGTCGCCCGGCGCGGGGGATGCTCGACCTCGACGCGCTGGCCGGCGCGGTCGAGGCAGGTGAGATAGACACCGTCCTCACCTGCTTCACCGACATGCAGGGCCGGCTCATGGGCAAGCGCGTCGACGGCGAGTTCTTCCTCGACGAGGTGGCCGAGCACGGCGTCGAGGCCTGCGACTACCTGCTCGCCCTCACGATGGAGATGGACCCGGCGCCCGGCTATCGGATGGCCAACTGGGAGGAGGGCTACGGCGACTTCGGGCTGCGTCCCGACCTGGCGACGATGCGCCGGATCCCGTGGCTGGACCGGACGGCGCTTGTGCTCTGCGACGTCGTGGGCCACGACGGGTCACCGGTCCCGGTCTCGCCGCGGCAGGTGCTCGCGGCCCAGGTCAAGCGGGCCGTGGACATGGGCTACCGGCCGATGATCGGCTCCGAGCTGGAGTTCTACCTGTTCAACGACTCCTACGCCGGCGCGCGGGCCAAGCACTACCTCGACCTGGAGCCGTCGATCCCCTACATCCTCGACTACCACGTGCTCGCCACGACGATGGACGAGGACTACGTGGGTGCGCTTCGCCGTGGCATGCGCGACGCGGGCATCCCGGTGGAGTTCTCCAAGGGCGAGGCGTGGCACGGCCAGCACGAGCTCAACGTGCGATACGCCGACGCGATGACCATGGCCGACCGTCATGTCATCTACAAGAACGGCGCGAAGGAGATCGCCCACCGGCAGGGCAAGGCAGTGACCTTCATGGCCAAGCCCGCGCACGACTGGATCGGCAGCTCCTGCCACATCCACTCCAGCCTGTGGTCGCCCGACGGGGCGCGCAGCCTGTTCCCGGCCGGCGACGGCGAGGAGCGCAGTCCGGTGTTCGACGCCTACCTCGCCGGTCTGGTGGCGGCGCTGCGTGAGTTCACCGTCTTCATCGCCCCGAACGTCAACTCCTACAAGCGCTTCGCCAGCGAGAGCTGGGCGCCCACCACGCTGGCGATCGGCCGCGACAACCGCACCTGCGGGCTGCGGCTGGTGGGTCATGGTCAGGGGCTGCGGGTCGAGTGCCGGGTGCCTGGAGCCGACGCGAACCCTTACCTCGCGTTCGCGGCGATGATCGCCGCGGGCCTGCACGGCATCATCGCGCGGCTGCCCGCGCCGGAGGTGTTCGCCGGCAACGCCTACGCCGACGAGGGCCTCCAGCGGGTGCCGACCACGTTGCGGGAGGCCATCGACGCCTTCGAGGGCTCCACCGTGGCCCGGCTGGCGCTGGGTGACGACGTCGTCGAGCACTACCTGAACTACGCCCGCACCGAGCAGAGCCGCTTCGACCAGGTGGTCACCTGCTACGAGCGTGAACGGCTGTTCGAGCAGACATGACCACGGTCATCGATCCGGCAACCGCCGAGCCGTTCGCCGAGGTGGCAGCGGGAACCACCGACGACCTCGACCTCGCTGTCGCACGCGCCCGCCGTGCCTACCCCGGGTGGCGGGCCGTCAGCCCGGCCGACAGGGCGCGGCTGCTGCGACGACTGGCGGAGGCGGTCGAGGAGCAGGGCGAGGAGCTCGCCCGGCTCGAGACACGCAACGTGGGCAAGCCGATCAGCGACTCCCGGGCCGAGGTCGCGATGGTCGCCGACGTGTTCCACTACTACGCCGGCGCCGTCGACAAGCACCTGGGCGAGACGGTGCCGGTCGCCGGCGGTGTCGACATGACGTTCCGCGAGCCTCTCGGCGTCGTGGGGCTGATCACGCCGTGGAACTTCCCGCTGAACATCGCCAGCTGGAAGGTCGGGCCCGCCTTGGCGTGCGGCAACACGGTGGTCGTCAAGCCGGCCGAGCTCACCCCGCTCACGACCCTGCGACTGGCCGAGCTGGCCCTCGAGGCCGGACTGCCCGAAGGGGTCGTGAACGTCGTCGCCGGCCGTGGTGCCATCGTGGGGCAGCGGCTGGTGGAGCATCCCGACGTGGCGAAGATCGCCTTCACCGGCTCCACCGAGGTAGGCCGGGCGGTGATGGCCGGCGCGGCCGCCACGATCAAGCGCGTGACCCTCGAGCTCGGCGGCAAGTCGGCCAACGTCGTGTTCGCCGATGCCGACCTCGAGCGGGCCGCGGCGGCAGCGCCGTACGCGGTGTTCGGCAACGCCGGTCAGGACTGCTGCGCCCGGTCCCGGTTGCTGGTCCAGCGCAGCGTCTACGACCGGTTCGTCGGGCTGCTCACGGACGCCGTCCGTGCCGTCCGGGTGGGGGACCCGGGCGAGGACGCGACCGAGATGGGCCCGTTGGTCTCGGCCGCGCACCGTGACCGGGTCACCAGCTTCGTGGACGACGCTGACGTGCTGCTGCGCGGCGACGTGCCCGACGGTCCCGGGTTCTGGTTCCCCTGCACGGTGGTCGAGCCGAAGCCGGACGCCCGGGTGGTCCGCGAGGAGGTGTTCGGCCCCGTCGTGGCGGTGCTGCCGTTCGAGGACGAGGGCGACGCGGTCCGGTTGGCCAACGACACGCCGTACGGTCTGTCCGGCTCGGTCTGGACCCGCGACGTGGGCCGGGCGATGCGGGTCGTGCGCGCGGTCGAGTCGGGTGTCGTGTCGGTCAACAGCAACAGCTCGGTCCGGGTCTCGACGCCGTTCGGCGGGATGAAGCGCTCCGGGTTCGGCCGCGAGCTCGGCATGCACGCCCTCGACGCCTACACCGAGGTCAAGAACGTGTTCGTCTCGACGGAGGGATGAGCCATGGGCAGGCTGTCCGGCAAGGTCGTCGTCATCACCGGCGCTGCCGGTGGCATCGGTCGGGAGGCAGCGCTGCTCTTCTCCGAGGAGGGGGCCCAGGTCTGCGTGGCCGACGTCGACGCCGAGGCGGGCGGCAAGACGGCGGCCGACTGCCGGGACGCGTTCTTCGAGGCGGTCGACGTCAGCGACCCGGTGAGTGTCGAGGCGCTCTATGCCGCGGCCGCGGACCGCTACGGCGGGGTCGACGTTCTCTACAACAACGCCGGCATCATGCCCGCCGACGACGCCTCCATCCTGGACACCGACGCCGACGCGTGGGACCGGGTGCAGGCGGTCAACGCGCGCGGTGTCTTCCTCTGCTGCAAGTACGGCATCCCTCACCTGCTGCGCCGCGGCGGCGGCTCGGTCATCAACGTCGCGTCGTTCGTCGCCCTGATGGGCGCCGCCACCTCGCAGATCTCCTACACCGCGTCGAAGGGCGCGGTGCTGTCGATGACCCGGGAGCTGGCCGTCCAGTTCGCCCGCGGGGGTGTGCGGGTCAACGCGCTGTGTCCCGGCCCGGTCGAGACACCGCTGCTGATGCGGCTGTTCGACGAGGATCCCGCCGCCTACGAGCGCCGACGGGTGCACCTGCCGATGGGACGGCTCGCGACCGCTCGCGAGATCGCCTCGGCTGCGTTGTTCCTCGCCGGCGACGAGTCCTCCTACGTCAACGGCTCCACGTTCCTGGTCGACGGCGGTCTGACCGCGGCCTACGTCACAGCGGAATGACCGCAGCAGA
>JBOGDY010000256.1:0-4001 GCA_050742955.1 Actinomycetes bacterium
AGGACGTCGGTCACGTTCTCGACCGGGTGGTTGCGGCCGTCGCGCCGGGTGGGGTGCTGGTCGTGGTGGGGGAGATCTCGGTGACGGGGATCCGGCACACCGCCCGCCGAGGGGCGTTCAGCGTGGGTTAAGCCAGCGGTGGTGACAATGCACCAATTGCACGGGGCCATGACCCGATTTGTGAGGAGACGCGTCATGCAGCGACGCACCAAGATCGCCATTGGGATTGCGGCAGTGGCTGCGGCGGTGGCAGCCGGCACAGGCGGTGCGGTCGCCAGCGGGGTCGTGGACGACGACGCCGAGGAGACCCCGATCACGGGTGCCGACCTGGAGCGTGCCTCCGCGGCCGCACTCGAGCACACCGGCGGCGGGCGCGTCACCGCGACGGAGCTCGAGGACGAGGAGAGCCGGTACGAGGTCGAGGTGACCCTGGCAGATGGTCGGCAGGTCGACGTCCAGCTCGACGAGGCCTTCGCGGTCGTCGGCAGCGAGGGCGACGACGACTCCACCGAGGATGGCGACTGAGGCTCCGCACCGCGAGGCCGCTACAGGGCGAGAAGCGCGTCGGCCAGGGCCGGGAGCGATCCTGCGCGGACGTGCGGCTCGGTGAAGTACGGCGGGTAGTCGCGTTCCTGACGGTTCAGCCACGCGCCGACGAGCCCGGCCCGCGCCGCACCGTCCACGTCCCACGGGTGAGCGGCCACCAGCACCATCCCGCCCACGTCGACGCCCACCGCCTGCGCCGCCCAGCGGTAGGCCTCGGCCGCCGGTTTCCACCGCTGCGGCGTGCTCACCGAGAGCCGTTGCTCGAACAGGTCCAGGACACCGGCGCGATCCAGGCTGCCTTCCGACATCTCCACCGACCCGTTGGTCAGGGTGACCAGGCGCAGGCCCCCGTCCCGCAACCGGCGCAGCCCGTCCGGCACGTCGGCGTGCACCTCCAGGCGCGGCAGGCCGGCAATCACACCCTGGGCCGCCTCCGCAGGCTCCCCGACGGTCCCGACCTCGGTGAGCAGGCCGGTCAGCACCGAGCGGGCGATGGCGGCGAAGTCGCCGTAGGCGTCTGCGGCTGTAAGCGCGAAGCCGTCGCGGAGCGTCCCGGCGAACCAGGCGTCGAACATGTCCGGCGGCGCTCCGACGGCCTCGAACCGCCCGCGCAGCGGCGACATGTCGGTCAGGGTCTCGTTCACGTCGAAGACCACGACCTGTGTGGGGGGCATGCGGGATGTCCTACCCCGCCGGGCCCACCCGGAACGCCTCCGGTGTGGCCCGGCAACCTGTGGGGGAAACAGCGTGCATGACGGTCTTCGGCGTGCACGCCTCCCACGAGCAGGTTCATCCCGCCGTTCTGCTCGAGGCGGTGCAGCGGGCGCAGGACGTCGGGTTCACCGCCGCGATGTGCTCGGACCACTTCTCACCGTGGAGCGCTCGGCAGGGGCACTCGGGCTTCGCCTGGTCCTGGCTCGGCGCGGCGCTGCAGGGCACCCGACTGCCGTTCGGCGTGGTCAACGCGCCGGGACAGCGCTACCACCCGGCGATCATCGCCCAGGCGGCGGCGACCCTGGAGTCGATGTACCCCGGGCGGTTCTGGGTGGCACTGGGCAGCGGGGAGGCGTCCAACGAGCACATCACCGGCGGCGGCTGGCCACGCAAGGACGTCCGGAACGCGCGCCTGCGGGAGTGCGTGGACGTCATGCGGGCGCTCTTCGCCGGCGAGGAGGTCAGCCACGACGGCCTCGTCACCGTCGACCGTGCCCGGCTGTGGACCCGGCCTGAGGTTCCACCGCCGCTGATCGGGGCAGCGGTCAGCGTCGAGACCGCCCGGTGGGTCGCCGGGTGGGCAGATGGCCTGGCCACCGTCGCGGGCCTGCACGACCACCTGCGGCGGATGGTGGACGGCTATCGGTCGGCCGGAGGCGGCGGGCCCCTGGTCCTGCAGGTGCACCTGTCCTACGCGGCGGACGAGGACACGGCCCTGTCGATCGCCCACGACCAGTGGCGCACCAACGTGTTCTCCCCGCCGGTGTGCTGGGACATCGACTCGGCGGAGACCTTCGACGAGGCCGCCAAGCACGTGCCGCCGGAGGCGATGCGCGAGTCGGTCCTCGTCTCCGCCGACCCGGGGCGGCACGCCGCCTGGCTGCACGAGCTGGTCGACATCGGCTTCGACGAGGTCTACCTGCACCATGTCGGGCAGGAGCAGCGCGAGTTCCTCGACGTCTTCGGGGCGAAGGTGCTGCCGCAGCTCGACGTCACCGCCCGGGTGGCGTCGTGAGGATCACCGACACCAGCGACCTGTGGTGGAAGACCGCCGTCGTCTACTGCCTCGACGTCGAGACGTTCATGGACTGGAACGGCGACGGCATTGGCGACCTACCGGGTCTCGCCCAGCGCATCGACTACCTCGCCGAGCTGGGCGTGACCTGCCTGTGGCTGATGCCCTTCTACCCGACTCCCGATCGCGATGACGGCTATGACATCACCGACTTCTACGGCGTGGACCGGCGGTTCGGCACGCACGGGGACCTGGTGGAGGTGATCCGCACCGCCAACGACCGGGGCATGCGGGTCATCGCCGACCTGGTCGTCAACCACACCTCGGACAAGCATCCGTGGTTCCGCGCTGCCCGGTCGAGCCGGACCTCGCCCTACCGCGACTTCTACGTGTGGCGCGACGAGCCGCCGGAGGAGCAGGTGGCGACCGTCTTCCCCGACCAGGAGGACAGCGTCTGGCATCTGGACGAGAAGACGGGGCAGTACTACCTGCACCGCTTCTACCGGCACCAGCCGGACCTGAACGTGGCCAACCCCGTCGTGCGGGACGAGATCGCCAAGATGATGGGCTTCTGGCTCGAGCTCGGGCTGTCCGGCTTCCGGGTCGACGCCGTGCCGTTCTTCCTCGAGACGCTGGGCGTCGACGCCGGGGACGTCGCGCTGCACGACCCGCACGACTACCTGCGCGCTTTGCGGGCCCTCGTCGGCAGGCGAGCGGGCGACGGGGTGCTGCTCGGCGAGGTCAACCTGCCGCATGACGAGCAGCTGCGGTTCTTCGGCGGCGGGGGCGGCGGCGAGCTCACCATGCAGTTCGACTTCATCGCCATGCAGAAGCTCTACCTCTCGCTGGCGCGCCGGGACGCCCGGCCCCTGGCCGAGGCGTTGCTCGCACGGCCGGTCACCTCGCCGGACTGCCAGTGGGCGACCTTCGTGCGCAACCACGACGAGCTGACCCTGGACAAGCTGTCCGACGACGAGCGGCAGGAGGTCTTCGCCGCCTTCGGGCCCGAACCGGAGATGCAGGTCTACGGCCGCGGGCTCACTCGCCGGCTGCCGCCGATGCTCGACGGCGACCCGCGCCGGGTGCGGATGGTCTACAGCCTGCTGTTCTCGCTGCCCGGCACCCCCGTCCTCTTCTACGGGGAGGAGATCGGGATGGGCGAGAACCTCGCCGCGGAGGGACGGCTGGCGGTGCGCACGCCGATGCAGTGGACTGCCGGGAAGAACGGCGGCTTCTCCACTGCGTCCGCCGCACGCCTGCCCGGGCCCGTCGTCGACGGTGCGTTCGCGCCCGAGCACGTCAACGTCCAGGCCCAGCGGCGCGACCCCGACTCGCTGCTGTCCTTCATGACCCTGCTCGCCCAGCGCTACCGCGAGTGCCCCGAGCTGGGCTGGGGCAGCTTCGAGATGGTCGAGCAGCCGCACCGGGAGGTGCTGGCCCACCGCTGCACCTGGGACGAGGCCGAGCTGGTGGCCGTGCACAATCTGGGACCCGAGCCTCGCACGGTGCCGATGCGACTACCCGGCTGCGACGCGACCACGCTGCTGACCGACCTGCTCTGCGACGGCGAGACGCCGGTGCACAAGGACGGTTCGGTGGAGGTGGTCCTCGGGGCCTACGGCTTCCGCTGGCTTCGGGTGGCGCGTGAGGGTGACAAGCGGCTGCGCTGAGCCGGTTCAGGGGCCACCCGCACCCGGCGCAGGAGCTGGGCGTTGGCGGCGACCAC
>JBOGDY010000257.1:0-3998 GCA_050742955.1 Actinomycetes bacterium
GTGCTGGCTGTTCGGGTCACGGTCGGGCGAGTAGGCCTCGATCGCGGTCTGCTCGGTCTTCGCGGCGTACATCGCGATGTCGGCCCGCTGCAGCAGCTCGTCGAAGCTGCTGCCGTGGGCCGGGTACATCGCGATGCCCACGCTGGCATCGAGGTCGATGTGCGTGTCGTGGACGACGCAGGCCCGTTCCAGGGCGGCGCGGATGCGCTCCGCGATCTCCCGCGCGGCCGCCTCGTCCCGGACGACCGGGAGCAGCACCGCGAACTCGTCGCCGCCGAGCCTGGCCACCACGTCGCCCGGCCGCAGCGCGGCTTCCAGACGGTAGGCCGTCAGCTGGAGGATCTGGTCGCCGGCGCCGTGGCCGAGGGTGTCGTTGACCGCACGGAACCGGTCGAGGTCGAGCAGGAACAGTGCCGCGCTGTGCCCGGCGGCATCCGCCTCCTCGAGCGCCTCGCGGGTCCGACGCAGGAGCATGGCCCGGTTGGCGAGCCCGGTGAGCGGGTCGCGCAGTGCCGCCCGGTTACGTTCGGCGGTGCGCGCTGCGTTGTCGTGCACCGCCACCAGCGGCAGCAGGAACAACGGCAGCAACGGCCAGCGGAAGGCGGCGACCACGGCGACGAGCGGCGCCAGCCCGATCAGGGTGGCGTGGACGACGGAGCGGTAGAAGGCGTCGTGCAGGAACCAGCCGGGCAGGTGCTGCTGGCGGGCCAGGACGCCCGCGGTCCAGTGCAGGGCGTGGGTGACGGTGAAGTAGGCCAGGCCTGACGTGGCGACGTGCAGCATGTCGATGACCGCTGGGGCGACAGTCGTGCTCGGGGCGTCGGCCACGCCGGTGCGGCCGAGCGCCCACCAGGCGACCATCAGGGCGAGCGTGAGCACCGCGACGTCGAACGCGAGGCGCCACCACGACGTACGACGGGCCAGGCCGGCCAGCACTGTTGCCAGCGTCTGCACGACCACCGCGCCGGGCAGTCCGAGCGCCAGCAGGGCGGCGAAGCTGAACATGGTGGACGTCATGATCTCGGCCGGACCGGTGGAGCCGGGCCGCAGGACCGGCCACAGCTCCCCCAGGGCGGCGAGAGCCAGCACCGCCCAGAACTCCGGCCGGCGGGACAGCGTCTCGAGGTGCCCGGACGGGGTGGTCGCCCCCAGCAGCACGAGGCACCCGATGCCGAGCGCGCTCACCGAGGTGACGAAGGCCCAGGAGGCGGCGGCCGGCATCGGCGTACCGCTCGATCGGTCCCTGGTCCCGCCCCTCATGCACCAGCCCTTCCGTTCGAAACCGTCGGTGGAGACGGATTTGCGATCGTTCGCCCCCCGGGTTACGCACGAATGATCATCATGGTCAGGTCCCGGTTGAGGCCGCCATCGGCCGCCGGGTCCGACTGGCATCGGCCGTCCGGCTGATACGACGAGCACGCGGCCGCTCACGTGCGGTGATCGTTCGGGGCCGTCCGGCCTAGTCCGCGGAGCGCAGCGCCAGCGTGGCCGCCTTCTCGACCCCGTCGGCGAGCAGGACGCGGAACCCCTCCTCGTCCAGCACCGGTACGCCGAGCTGGACCGCCTTTTCGTGCTTGCTGCCGGGGGTGTCGCCGACGACGACGAACCCGGTCTTCTTGGACACCGACCCGGCCACCCGGCCGCCGCGCAGCTGGACCGCCTCGGTCGCCTCGTCCCGGGAGAATCCCTCCAGCGACCCGGTGACGACCACGGTGACACCCTCGAGCGGGCGCGGTTCGCTGTCCAGGGTCTCCTCGGCGAGCAGCACGCCGGCATCCCGCCAGCGGCGGACGATGTCCCGGTGCCAGTCGACCCCGAACCAGTCGACGACGGCCCGGGCGATCGTCTCGCCCACGCCGTCGGCGGCGGCGAGCTCCTCGACCGACGCTGCGGCGATGCGCTCCACGTCGCGGAACTCGCGGGCCAGCGCCTGGGCAGCGGTGGGTCCGACGTGCCGGATGGACAGCCCCACCAGGACTCGCCACAGCGGCCGGCTCCGCGCCGCGTCGATGGCCTCGAGCAGCTTGCGGGCGTTGGCGGTGAGGCCGCCGTCCTTGCGCCGGAACAGGTCGACCTCGACGAGCTTGTCCTCGTCGAGCGAGAACACGTCGCCCTCGTCCTCGACGACCCCGGCCTGCAGCAGGGCGACCGCCGCCTCGTAGCCGAGGACGTCGATGTCGAAGGCCCCCCGCCCGGCGACGTGGAAGAGCCGCTCCCGCAGCTGGGCGGGGCAGGACCGGGTGTTCGGGCAACGGATGTCGGCGTCGCCCTCCTTCTCTGGCGCCAGCGGCGTCTCGCACTCGGGGCAGTGCGTCGGCATCTCGAACTCACGCTCGCTGCCGTCGCGCAGGTCGACCACCGGGCCGACGATCTCGGGGATCACGTCACCCGCCTTGCGCAGCACGACGCTGTCACTGATCAGCACACCCTTGCGCTTCACCTCGGCAGCGTTGTGCAGCGTCGCCATCTCGACGGTCGACCCGCTCACGACGACCGGCTGCATGACGCCGTACGGCGTCACCCGCCCGGTGCGCCCGACGTTGACCCGGATGTCGAGCAGCTTGGTGGTGACTTCCTCCGGTGGGTACTTGAACGCGATCGCCCAGCGCGGTGCGCGCGACGTCGAACCGAGCCGGCGCTGCACCGGCACCTGGTCGACCTTGACGACGACTCCGTCGATCTCGTGCTCGACGTCATGACGGTGCTCGCCGTAGCCGGTGATGTAGTCGCGCACGCCGGCGAGGTCGTCGACGACGCGGTAGCGGTCGCTCACCGGCAGCCCCCAGGAGCGCAGCGCCTCGTAGGCCTCGGACTGCCGGCGTGGGGTGAACCCGGTGCGGGCCCCCACCCCGTGCACGACCATGCGGAGCGGCCTCGACGCTGTGACGCGCGGGTCCTTCTGCCGCAGGGAGCCTGCCGCGGCGTTGCGCGGGTTGGCGAACGGAGCCTTGGCGGCCTCGACGAGCCGGGCGTTGAGGTCGCCGAACGCCTCGACCGGGAAGTAGACCTCGCCACGCACCTCGATGCGCCCGGGCGGGTCGTCGCCGGTCAGCCGCGTGGGGACCACGTCGATCGTGCGGACGTTGAGCGTGACGTCCTCGCCGGTGACGCCGTTGCCACGGGTGAGGGCGCGAACCAGGCGGCCATCCTCGTAGAGCAGGTTGATCGCGACCCCGTCGACCTTGAGCTCGCACAGGTAGTCGACGTCGGCTCCGCCCGAGTCACGCTCGACCCGCTCGGCCCACGCCGCCAGCTCGTCGTCGGTGAACGCGTTGTCGAGGCTCATCATGCGCTGGAGGTGGTCGACCGCGGCGAAGTCGGTGGAGAAGGTGCCCCCGACCGTCTGGGTCGGCGAGTCCGGGGTGCGCAGCTCGGGGTGCGCGTCCTCGAGAGCCTGCAGCTCGCGCATCAGACCGTCGTACTCGGCATCGCTGACCGTGGGGGCGTCGCGCACGAAGTACTCGAAGCGGGTCCGGTCGATGCGCTCCACGAGCCACGCGTGCCGGTGGCGCACGGTGCTCTCCGGCAGGCTGTCGGTCACGTGACCGTCGTCGTCGGCTGACACTCATCCCTCCGGGTCGTCGACCAGGACCTGTCCGGCGGCACGGGCGTGCCGCAGCGCCGCCCGTGCATGCCCGGGGCTCGCGCCGGCCAAGCCGCAGGTGGGCGTCACCACGACGCCCGTCGCCAGCGACTCGGGCGGCAGCCCGAGACGGTGCCACACCCGTCGTACGGGCTCGACGGTAGCGGCCGGGTCCGACATCGTCGTGTCCGCCGCCGCGACCACACCGGCCATCAGCACCACCCCCGCCTCGGCGGCCTCCCCCAGCCCCTCGTCCGAGTCCGGCCCGAGCAGCGTCAGGTCCAGCGACAGGGCCGCCGCACCGGCCCGGTGCAGCAGCGCGACGGGCGGTGCGGCGGCGCAGCAGTGCACCGCGACCGGGACGCCCGCCGCCGCCACGACCCCGCGCAGCACCGACTCGGCCACGGTCTCCGGG
>JBOGDY010000258.1:0-3984 GCA_050742955.1 Actinomycetes bacterium
CGTCGGCCGCGGCCCGGTGCTCGGCCGCCGAGCGGGGCCGGCCGGTGAACAGCGTCTCGCCGCGGCTCGCGGTCCGGCTCATCGGCCCCACCTTCAGCCGCACCGCCACCGCCGCGGCGACCACCACCAACAGCACCACGACCAGCCCGGCGTAGCCGCCCGGCGACACACCGGCGAAGTCGCCGAGCAGCTTCATCGCCTGCTCGAAGAGCCAGCGCACCACCCGTTCGAACAGGCCGGGTTCGGCCTCGCGGTAGAGCCGGCGCGACAGCTCCTCGCGGGCAGCGTCGCGGGCGCTGTCGCGGTCGACGTCGACCGGCACCCCCGTCGTGAGGTGGGCGAGCGCCGGTACCAGCGGGGTCACCGGCCCGGACCGCTCCCGTACGACGCGTCCGGCGCCGCCCCCGGGGTGGCCGACTGCCCCGGTGGAGCCAGGCCGGCCGCCCGGACCAGCTCGAGGTCCAGCGCCTCCCGGCGGATCCGCCGGTCGACGTAGAGCAGCGCCGTCGACACCGCCGTGAACGGCCAGGTCACGGTCGCCGCCACGATCGTGCCGACGGCTGCGACCAGGAGCGGCACGATGCTGTAGAGGTCGAGTGCGTCGCTGCCGCCGGCGACGAGCGCCGCGACCATTTGCAGGACGAGGAACGGGACCGAGAGGATCGCGGAGATGAACTGGGCGATGACGTTGACCAGCAGCAGGATCGCGAACGTGCGCCACCAGGCGCCCGTGACAAGGGCCCGGGACCGGCGCAGGGAGGCGACGACGCTGCGCTTCTCCAGCACGATGGAGGCAGGGGCGAGGGCGAAGGCGACGTAGAGGTAGACGGCGGCGGCGACGGCCACCGGGATCCCGATGACCAGCGTGACGGCAACGGCGGCGCCGGGCGCGCCGGTGGCCGCGAGCAGCAGACCCGGCCCCAGGGCGACCGCGAACACGCCCAGCTCGACGAGGCCGACGAGCACCGTCACGCCGATGAGGGCCGGCAGCCGTGGCCGGGCCTTGGCCCACGCCTCGCCGGCGGTGGTGCCCTGCCCGAGCACCGCGCGGCTCAGCACCACGGTGAGGATCCCGGTGAGCACCAGGGTCGCCAGCAGCGTGACGACGATCTGGACCGCGGCGGCCGACAGGGCGCCCGCCTGGTAGGCGAGCTCGTCCTCGGTGGAGCCGGGCTCGGCCGAGAACGACAGCTCCGGCGAGTCGCGCAGCAGCAGCCAGGTCACCGGGACGATGAGGAGCTGGCTGGCGGCGGCGACCAGGGCGGACAGCCCGAGCATGACCCGCGGCCGGGACCGGATCGTCGAGATCGCGCCGTCGAGGATCTCGCCGACACCGAGCGGCCGCAGGGGGATGACGCCGGGCTTCGGGGTCGGCGTCCAGCCGGGCGGGGGTCCGCCCCAGCCAGGCGGTGCCGGCGGGGGTGCCCGGCCGGGCTGCCCCCAGCTGGGTGGTGGCTGCTGCGCGGCCCATCGCGGGCCGACGGACGGCGGCTGCCCGGGGTCGGGGTCGCGGTGGCCGGGCGAGGCCCATCCCGGCTGGTCGGTCATGGTGGCGCAGCCCCCGTGAAGGTGGGTCGATGAAGGGCGGGCCCGGGTCGGCCCGTGCGTCATCGTGCCACGGCCGGGCCCCCCGGGACGCCACGGCAACCGCCCGAACGGGTGTCGGCGGCGGCGCAGAGGCAAGGAGGGTGTCACGATTGGCCCATGAAGGGACGCGTGCTCATCGTCGACGACGACACGGCGCTGGGCGAGATGCTGGGCATCGTGCTGCGCAACGAGGGCTACGAGCCCTCGCTGTGCACCAACGGTGACCGGGCTCTCTCGGCGTTCCGGGAGCACAAGCCGGACCTGGTGCTGCTCGACCTGATGCTGCCCGGCCTGGACGGCATCGACGTCTGCCGGGCGATCCGGGCGGAGTCCGGTGTGCCCATCGTGATGCTCACGGCCAAGACCGACACGATCGACGTCGTCGTCGGGCTGGAGTCCGGCGCCGACGACTACGTGATGAAGCCGTTCAAGCCCAAGGAGCTCGTCGCCAGGATCCGCGCCAGGCTGCGCCGCAGCGAGGAGCCGGCGCCGGAGATGCTGGAGATCGGCGACCTCGTCATCGACGTCGCCGGTCACTCGGTCAAGCGGGACGGAGCGGCCATCTCGCTGACCCCGCTGGAGTTCGACCTGTTGGTCGCCCTGGCCCGCAAGCCGTGGCAGGTGTTCACGCGGGAGGTGCTGCTCGAGCAGGTGTGGGGCTACCGGCACGCCGCGGACACGAGGCTGGTGAACGTCCACGTCCAGCGGCTGCGCTCCAAGATCGAGCAGGACCCGGAACGACCCGAGGTGGTCGTCACGGTTCGTGGCGTGGGCTACAAGGCGGGCCCGGCCTGACGTCGCCATGAACGAGCAGGCCTCCGGGCTGCGGCACCGCGCCGCCCAGCTGTTCCACCGCCGTCGCCGGGACGTCCGCCGCTGGTGGCGACGGGGCATCGCGGTCTGGCGCCGGTCGCTCCAGCTGCGGGTCGTCACCACCACGATCCTGCTCTCGGCACTGGTGATCGCGATCCTCGGCAACATCCTCATCGCCCGCATCGCGGACGGCCTGCTGGACGCGAAGGTGCAGGCCGCGCTCGCCGAGGCCGCCAGCGGCGCGCACAACGCACAGGAGTCGTTCGACTCGGCCGACCGGACCGACCCCGAGGCCTACGACACGCTGACCACCGACATCGTGCAGCGCCTCTCGACGGGTGGCGGCCCGGCCGGGGCCAACGGGGTGGTGCTGCTGCGACCGGCGCAGATCATCGACCCGCAGGCCCCCAACGGCAGGGCATCCCCGGGCGTCGACCCGGAGGTCGTGCCGGCGTCCCTGCAGGAGGCGGTCGAGTCGGGCTCGGACCAGTACTGGACCTACGTCGAGGTGACGACGACCACCGGCACGTTCGTCCCGGGCGTGGCCATCGGCTCGCCACTGGTGATCCCGAGCGTCGGCCAGTACGAGCTGTACTTCGTCTTCCCGCTCGACAAGGAGCAGCAGACCCTCGGCCTCGTGCAGCGGACCCTGGCCTTCGCCGCACTCGGCTTGGTCCTGCTGCTGGGCGGCATCGCGTGGCTGGTGACCCGCCAGGTGGTGACGCCGGTGCGGATGGCCGCCCGCATCGCCGAACGGCTCTCGGCGGGACGGCTCGAGGAGCGGATGCGGGTGCGCGGCGAGGACGACCTCGCCCGGCTGGCGGCCTCGTTCAACAGGATGGCCAGCAGCCTGCAGCGGCAGATCAGCCAGCTCGAGGACCTGTCCCGGGTGCAGCGCCGCTTCGTCTCGGACGTGTCGCACGAGCTGCGCACTCCCCTGACGACGGTACGGATGGCGGCCGACGTCCTGCACGAGGCCCGCCGGGAGTTCGACCCCGCGGTGGAGCGCAGCGCCGAGATCCTCCAGACCCAGCTCGACCGGTTCGAGGCGCTGCTGGGCGACCTGCTCGAGATCAGCCGCTACGACGCCGGCGCCGCGCAGCTCGACGCCGAACCCACCGACCTGCGGGTCATCGCGGCCCAGGTCATCGAGGCCACGGAGCCACTCGCCGAGCGCTGGGGCAGCGTCCTGGCGATACGCGGGCCGGACGGGCCGTGCATCGCGGAGGTCGACGGCCGCCGGATCGAGCGGGTGCTGCGCAACCTCGTTGTCAACGCGATCGAGCACGGTGAGGGTGGGCCGGTCGACGTGCGGGTGGCCGCCGACGAGCACGCGGTCGCCGTCGCCGTGCGCGACCACGGGGTCGGGCTCACATCCGGCGAGGCGGCCATGGTCTTCAACCGCTTCTGGCGGGCCGATCCCGCGCGGGCCCGCACCACCGGCGGCACCGGGCTGGGGCTGTCCATCGCGCTGGAGGACGCGCACCTGCACGGCGGCTGGCTGCAGGTGTGGGCCGAGGAGGGCGACGGGTCCCAGTTCCGGCTCACCGTGCCGCGGCGGCTCGGTGACGAGCTCGAGCGCTC
>JBOGDY010000259.1:0-3973 GCA_050742955.1 Actinomycetes bacterium
ACCTTGCCGTTGCCCAGGTACATGTGCACCCCGCACGGCAGGCACGGGTCGAAGCTGCGAACGGCCCGCATGATGTCGATGCCCTTGAAGTTGTCGGGCTTGTTCTCCTCGAAGATCGGCGTGTTCTGCACGGCGTCCTCGTAGGGCCCGGGCGTGCCGTAGGAGTCACGCACGCTGCCGTTCCACGGGGTCGGCGGGTAGGGGTGGTAGTTCGCGATCTTCCCGCCACGGATGACCATGTGGTGGGACAGCACGCCGCGCACGGCCTCGGTGAACCCGCAGCTGATCGCCTCGTCGGGCACCTTGAAGGTCTCCCACGTCTTGGTCTTGCCGGCGCGCACCTCGGCGAGCGCCTTCTCGACGAAGTGCAGCGCCACCGCGGCGGAGTAGGCCTGGAAGTAGGTGCGGGCCCGGTTCCGCTCGATCGCGTTGCTCCACTTCGGGATCTTCCACTCGAAGCTGGCCTCGGGCTTGGTCATGGTGCGCGGCAGGTTGATCTGCACGCTGTGCCCGGTCGCCTTGACATAGCCGACGTCCACCAGCCCCGCCAGGGCCGTGGTCCACAGCCGGGCGATCGGCCCGCCGCCGGTGTCCAGCGGCAGGTGGTCGGTGCCGTCGAACCAGCGCGGCGACATGGTCCAGCTGTACTTGTCGTCGAAGTCCCGCTTCTGCGGCATCGGGATCGTGTGCTGGTTCCACGGGTGCCGCCGGTCGACCCTGTTGCCCAGGGGGTCATGGGTCACGAACATCTCCTGGTCTTCCCAGTCGCGGTAGTAGGAGCTGCCGAGCAGGATCCGGATGCCCAGGTTGATCTCGACCAGGTCCGTCGTGACCAGCCGGCCGTCGATGACGATGCCCGGGGTCACGAACATCCTGCGTCCCCAGTCGGTCATCCCCCGGTAGCTGAAGTCGCAGTACTCCGGGTCGTTGAGGCTGCCCCAGCAACCGAGCAGCACGCGTCGCTGGCCGACCTGCTCGTAGCCCGGCATCGCCTCGTAGAAGAAGTCGAACAGGTCGTCGTGCATCGGGACGACGCGCTTCATGAACTCGACGTAGCGCATCAGCCGGGTGAGGTAGTCGGTGAACAGCTGCACCGTCGCGACCGTGCCCACGCCGCCGGGGTAGAGCGTCGACGGGTGGACGTGGCGGCCCTCCATCAGGCAGAACATCTCCCGGGTCTCCCGGCTGACCCGCAGCGCCTCCCGGTAGAACTCGCCCTCGAGCGGGTTGAGCGAGCGCATGATGTCGCCGATCGTCCGGTAGCCGTGCTCGGCGGCATGCGGCGCGTCGGTGCGGTTGGCCTGCTCGAGGACGCCGGGGTTGGTCTCGCCGACCATCCGCGCGCAGTAGTCCACCCCGACCAGGTTCTCCTGGAAGATGTTGTGGTCGAACATGTACTCCGCGGACTCGCCCAGGTTGATGATCCACTCACCGAGGTGCGGCGGACGGACCCCGTAGGCCATGTTCTGGTTGTAGACCGAGCAGGTCGCGTGGTTGTCGCCGCAGATGCCGCAGATGCGGCTGGTGATGAAGTGCGCGTCGCGCGGGTCTTTCCCCTTCATGAAGATGCTGTAGCCGCGGAAGACCGAGGACGTGCTGTGGCACTCGACGACCTTCTTCTGCGCGAAGTCGATCTTCGTGTAGATCCCGAGGCTGCCGACGATGCGGGTGATCGGGTCCCACGCCATCTCCACCAGGTCGGTGCTCTTGGTGCTGGTCGGCCGCTCGCTGGTCGCCGTCATGACGCTGCTCCTCGGGGATCGTGGGGGTCGCGGACGCGGGAGGCGGTCACCACGGCGGCCGGTAGCCGGTGGTGAGCTCGCGCCGGGTGTGGCGCCACTTCGGCTCCTGGTCGACGGTCTTCGCGGTGATGGAGCGCAACCTGCGCACGACGCTGCCGTAGGCCTTGCTGCCTGTCGACGAGACCTTGCCGCCGGGCGGCTCGTCCATGAACGGCATGAACTTGTCCGGGAAGCCGGGCATGGTGCAGCCGATGCAGATGCCCCCGACGTTCGGGCAGCCCCCGACACCGTTGATCCAGCCGCGCTTGGGCACGTTGCACTTCACCACCGGGCCCCAGCAGCCGAGCTTCACGATGCACTTCGGCGACCCGTACTCGGTCGCGAACTGGCCCTGCTCGTAGTAGCCGGCCCGGTCGCAGCCCTCGTGCACGGTGGCGCCGAACAGCCAGCGCGGCCGCAACGCGTCGTCCAGCGGGATCATCGGCGCCTGGCCGGCGACCTGGTGCAGCAGGTAGAGGATCGTCTCGGACAGGTTGTCCGGCTGGATCGGGCAGCCGGGCACGCACACGATCGGCAGGCCGGCCTTCGACGTCCAGTCCCAGCCGAGGTAGTCCGGCACGCCCATGGCGCCGGTGGGGTTGCCGGCCATGGCGTGGATGCCGCCGTAGGTCGCGCAGGTGCCGACTGCGAGCACGGCTGTCGCCTTGGGCGCGAGCCGGTCGAGCCACTCGCTGGTCGTCATCGGCTGGCCGGTGTCGGGATTGTTGCCGAAGCCGCACCAGTAGCCCTCGGCCTTGATCGACTCGTTGGGGATCGAGCCCTCGATGACCAGCACGTAGGGCTCGAGCTCGCCGCGGTCGGCCTTGAAGAACCACTCGATGAAGGTGTCCGCGCCCTTGTCCGGGCCGCACTCGAAGTCGATCAGCGGCCAGTGCACGGCGATCTTGGGCAGGCCCGGTAGGGCCCCGAGGGCGATCTCCTCGATGCTCGGCTGGGTCGCCGCGGTCAGGGCGACCGAGTCGCCGTCGCAGGACAGCCCCGCGTTGATCCAGAGGATGTGGACCGTCGTCTCTTCCTGCTCGGTCTGCTCGGTTGCCGTTGCCGTCATCGCCGACCACCCCACGGGTAGGCGGGCGCCGCCCACCGGCTCCCGCTGGGCCCAGCCTCGCCCCGCATGATCAGCCGGGTAAGTGCCGCGGACACCTACCGGCGGCGTCGTCAGCGGCCGGCCCGCCGGCGGGGCCAGGTGGCAGGCTGCCGGTCGTGACCGTCACCCCCGCCGAGCTCGCCGCCCGGGTCCTTGCGGCACCTCCTGCGCTAGGTGCCGTCCGGCTGGTGGTCGTCGACGGCCCCGCCGGCTCGGGCAAGTCCACGCTCGCGGGCCGGGTGGCCGCGGCGCTCGGGGGCGCTCAGGTCGTGCACATGGACGACCTCTACGAGGGGTGGTCCGGGCTCGACCAGGCGGTGTGGCGGCGGCTGCTGGCCTGGGTGCTCGAGCCGCTCGCCGCCGGTCGGGCCGGTCGCTACCGGCGCTACGACTGGCCGGCAGGGCGCTTCGCGGAGTGGCATCAGGTGCCGGTCGCCGACGCGCTGGTCGTCGAGGGCGTGGGCGCGGCGGCGGCCCCCGTGGACCGCTACGCCGCGTTGCGGGTCTGGGTGGAGGCCCCGGCCGACGTCCGGCTGGCCCGCGGCATCGCCCGCGACGGCGAGGCGATGAGGGACGAGTGGCTGCGGTGGACGGCGCGGGAGACCGTGCACTTCGAGAGGGACGGCACCCGCGGCCGCGCGGACGTGGTGCTGAGCGGGGGCGGTTAGGGGCCGCGGAGCCGCGACAGCGCCTCGTCGAGGATGGCGGCGCCGTCGGAGTCGCTGCGGCGCTCCTTCACGTAGGCCAGGTGCGTCTTGTAGGGCTCGGTGCGGGGCGCGGAGGGCGGGTTGGCGCGGTCCTGGCCGGCGGGGAGGCCGCAGCGCGGGCAGTCCCAGGTCTCGGGCGCCTGCACGGTGGTGTCCTCGGCGAAGCTCGGCTTGGTCTCGTGGCCGTTGGCGCACCAGTACGAGATGCGGAAGCGGGGGGCCGACTCGCCACGCTCGGCCTCGCCCATGGGGCCGGCGCCGACGCGGCTGCCCCGGATCGCGTTCCCACTTGCCACGGATGTTCCCCAGTCTTCTCGAGCGGTGTGTTCGATCGGGACTCGACGGCGCCCGTCGCCGTCCAAGTGTACGGCGCGCGG
>JBOGDY010000260.1:0-3944 GCA_050742955.1 Actinomycetes bacterium
CACGTCGAGACCCAGTGCCTGGCCGACGCGCACGGCACCGTCGTCGTGGTGTCCACCCGTGACTGCTCGCTGCAGCGCCGCCACCAGAAGCTGGTGGAGGAGGCTCCGGCGCCGTTCCTCAGCGACGACCAGAACGCCGAGCTCTACCGCGCCTCCAAGGCGATCCTGTCCGAGGCCGGCTACGTCGGTGCCGGCACCTGCGAGTTCCTCGTCGGTCAGGACGGCACCATCTCCTTCCTCGAGGTCAACACCCGGCTGCAGGTCGAGCACCCGGTGACCGAGGAGGTCACCGGCATCGACCTCGTTCGGGAGATGTTCCGCATCGCCGACGGCGCGGAGCTCGGCTACGACGACCCTCCGGTGCGTGGCCACTCGTTCGAGTTCCGGATCAACGCCGAGGACGCCGGGCGCAACTTCCTGCCGGCCCCGGGGACGTTGACGCGCTGGCACGCGCCGTCCGGGCCCGGGGTGCGGGTCGACGGCGGCTACGACGCCGGCGAGACCATCCCCGCGGCGTTCGACTCGCTGATCGCCAAGCTGGTGGTCAGCGGGGCCACGCGCACGCAGGCGCTGGAGCGGGCACGGCGAGCGCTGGCCGAGTTCGTCGTCGACGGCATGCCCACCGTCATCCCGTTCCACCGTGCGGTCGTCGACGACGAGGCGTTCGCGCCCGCAGACCCCCGGGCTCCTTTCACCGTGCACACCCGATGGATCGAGACCGGGTTCGACAACACGATCGAGCCCTACGGCGGCGCGGCGGCGGAGGCCGACGAGCCGGCGCAGCGCGAACGCGTCGTGGTGGAGGTCGGTGGCCGGCGGCTCGAGGTCGTCCTGCCGGCGGGCCTCGGGGCGGCGGCCGGTGCAGCCGCGGCAGGGGCGAGGCGGCCGGCCAGGCGGGCTGGCGGGCGGAAGGCCGGCGCCGCGGCCGGCGGCGACTCGCTCACCAGCCCGATGCAGGGCACCATCGTCAAGGTTGTGGCCGAGGAGGGACAGCAGGTCGCGGAGGGCGACCCCGTCGTGGTCATCGAGGCGATGAAGATGGAGCAGCCGCTGAACGCGCACAAGTCCGGCACCGTGACCGGGCTGACCGCCGAGGCGGGAACGACGGTGACCAGCGGCGCGGTCATCTGCGAGATCAAGGACTGACCCACAGGAACGGCACAGCGACCCGGGGAGTTGTCCAGCCATGGATACAGTCGTCGTCCTCCTGATCGTCGGGGCAGTCCTCCTGTTCGTGGTCACCAGGTCGCAGGGACGCAAGAAGCGGAACGAGCTGGAGTCCCTACAAGCGGTGAAGACGGTCGCCGAGGAGGACGTCACCCGCCTCGGCGAGGACGTTGCTCTGCTCGACACCGAGACCGCCGGCCGCGAGATGGACGAGGCGACCCGGCAGGACTACCGGCGGGCGCTGGACGCCTACGACTCGGCGAAGGCGGCACTGGACCGGGTGCGCAGCCCTGACGACATCCAGCAGATCACCGGGATCCTGGAGGACGGGCGCTACGCGATCGCCTGCGTGCAGGCCCGGCTGGCCGGGCAACCCGTGCCGGTGCGGCGGCCGCCGTGCTTCTTCAACCCGCAGCACGGGCCGTCCACCGAGGACGTCGACTGGGCGCCGCCGGGTGGCCAGCTGCGGCCGGTGCCGGTCTGCCCGGCCGACGCCGAGCGGGTCCGGGAGGGTGCCGAGCCGGACATCCGCAAGGTGCCGGTGGGCGCAGGACGGCGGCCCTACTGGCAGGGCGGGCAGGGCTACCAGCCGTACGCCCAGGGTTACTTCTCGCCCTTTGCCGGTTCCGGGCTGCTCCCCGGCGTGCTGCTGGGCGCCGTCATGTTCGGCGGTTTCGGCGGCTGGGACGGCGACGGCTCCGACGGCGGCTCCGACGGTGGGGACGCGGGCGGCGACGGCGGCGGGGACGGGGGCGGGGACGGGGGCGGCGACGGCGGAGGTGGTGACGGCGGCGGCGACTTCGGTGGCGGCGACTTCGCGGGCGGTGGGGACTTCGGAGGTGGCGGTTTCGACGGCGGGGGCTTCGACGGCGGCTTCTAGCCGACCTGCCGTCTAGTCCGCGTCGAACCTGGTGTGCAGCTGGCGGGCCGCCTCGGCGATCGACCCGCTGATCGACGGGTAGATCGTGAACGAGTGCGCCAGCTGGTCGGCGGTCAGCCGCACGTCGACCGCGACCGCGACCGGGTAGATCAGCTCGCTCGCCCGCGGCGCCACCACCACCCCACCGACAACGGTGCCCGAGCCGGGGCGGCAGAAGAGCTTGACGAAACCGTCGTGAACGCCCTGCATCTTCGCCCGCGCGTTCGTCGCGAGCGGCAGCTTCACGACGACCGCGTCGGTGCCGCCCTCGTCGACGTCACGCTGCGTCCAACCGACGGTGGCGATCTCGGGGTCGGTAAAGACGTTCGACGACGCCGACCGCAGCCGCAGCGGGGTGACGGCGTCGCCGAGCGCGTGCCACATGGCGATCCGTCCCTGCATCGCGGCGACGGAGGCGAGCATCAGCACCCCGGTGCAGTCACCCGCCGCGTAGACGGTCGAGGCCGACGTACGGGAGACCCGGTCGACGTCGACGAAGCCACCCGGGCTCAGGCGCACCCCCGCCTCCTCCAGCCCGATGCCGGCGGTGTTCGGGATCGAACCGACGGCCATCAGGCAGTGGCTGCCCTCGACGGTTCGGCCGTCCTCCAACGCCACCTCGACACCACTGTCGGTGCGCTTCACCGCGCCGGCTCGCGCCCGCGAGAGGACGGTCATGCCGCGGCGGCGGAAGACGTCCTCGAGCACGGACGCGGCATCCGCGTCCTCGCCGGGCAGGACGCGGTCGCGGCTGGAGACCAGCGTGACGTCACTGCCGAGAGCGGTGTACGCCGAGGCGAACTCGGCGCCGGTGACGCCCGATCCGACGACCACCAGCCGCTCGGGCAGCTCGGCCAGGGAGTAGACCTGCTCCCAGGTGAGGATGCGCTCGCCGTCGGGCTGCGCGTCCGGCAGCACGCGTGGGTGAGCGCCCGTCGCGACGAGAACGGCGTCGGCCTCGACCGTCTCCTCGCCGCCAGCGGTGGTGGCGGCGACCCGGGTCGGCCCGTCGAGGCGCCCGGTGCCGCGCAGGATGCGCACACCCTCGCGCTCGAGCCGGGCCGCGATGTCGTCGGACTGCGCCTTGGCCAGCGCGAGGACCCGCTGGTTCAGGCGGCCGAGGTCGACGCCGATGCCGCCCTCCTGGGAGGCATCCGCTCCGGCCGCGCCGAGGCGGACCCCGAGCTCGCCGGACTCGGCGGTGTCGATCATCACCTCGGCCGTGGCGACGATCGTCTTGGACGGCACGCAGTCGGTGAGGACGGCCGAACCACCGATGCCGTCGCTGTCGACGACGGTGACCTCCGCCCCGAGCTGCGCACCTACGAGTGCCGCCTCGTAGCCGCCCGGCCCTCCACCGATGATCGCGATCCGAGTCACGCGCGCCATTGTTCACCACGCGCGGGGCACCCCTACCCTTCTGCCCCATGGCGCTCTACGCGGCGTACGGCAGCAACCTGGACCCGCGACAGATGGTCGAGCGGGCCCCGCACTCGCCGCAGCGCGGTTTTGGCTGGCTCATGGGCTGGCGCCTGACGTTCGGCGGCGAGGACAAGGGCTGGGAAGGCGCGTTGGCCACCGTCGTCGAGGAGCCAGGGATGCAGGTGTTCGTCGCGCTCTACGACGTCACCGAGGCCGATGAGCTGCGGATGGACAGGTGGGAAGCGGTCGACCTGTCGTTGTTCCGCAAGCTCAGGGTGCGTGTGCAGACGCTCGACGGTGAGGTGCTGGCCTGGCTGTACGTCCTCGACGACTACGAGGGCGGGCTGCCGTCCGCCCGCTACCTCGGGTTGATCGCGGACGCGGCCGAGCAGGGCGGCGCCCCGGACGACTACGTCGCCGAGCTGCGGAGCCGACC
>JBOGDY010000261.1:0-3944 GCA_050742955.1 Actinomycetes bacterium
GCGTCGTCGGCACGACACCGAGGTGTCGACGGTCGAGGAACGGCTGGCCGATCCCGAGCTGGCCGACGCCCTGGTGTCCGCCCCGCCCGGCGCCGCATCCGACGACCTCGTTGCGCTCGCCGAGGTGGTCGCAGTCGCCGAGCAGGCCCACGCGGACGCGATCGGTGGGCTCACCGCCGCCCGAGCCCGTGCCGCCGCGCTCGACCGGCTCCGGGCCACGCTGCGCTCCGTCCTGGCCGATCGCGCACCGGTCGCCGACCGCCAGCGCGTGGTGGACGGCCTGTCCCGCCTGGCCGAGGGCAAGAGCGCGGACAACCGCCTCCGGATGAGCCTGTCGGGCTACGTGCTGGCCGCCCGTCTCGAGCAGGTCGCGGCCGCGGCCAGCGACCGGCTGCTGCGGATGTCGTCCGGCCGCTACAGCCTGCTGCACTCGGCCGAGGCCACTGCCGGCCGCGGCCGCGGTGGGCTGCACCTGCGGGTTCTCGACGCCTGGACGGGGGTCGAGCGTGACCCCGCGACGCTGTCCGGTGGCGAGGGCTTCTCGGCGTCGCTCGCTCTGGCCCTGGGCCTGGCGGACGTCGTCACCGCCGAGGCCGGTGGGTCGCTGCTCGAGACCCTGTTCGTCGACGAGGGCTTCGGCAGCCTCGACGAGGACACGCTCGACGAGGTCATGGGGGTTCTCGACGGACTGCGCGAAGGCGGCCGGGTCGTTGGCGTGGTCAGCCACGTCGCCGACCTCCGGGCGCGCATCCCCGTGCAGCTGAGGGTCGACAAGGGACGCCACGGCTCAGTCATCCGTCACTGATGCGAGCCGCCTGCTCGCCGGCACGTAACGACCGAACCCCGACCAATCCCTCCGTCGTGGGGTCACGAACATCGGGTGGGCCATGACACGGAGGAGACGCGATGCCGCCTTCCGATGCGAGGATGACCGGCATGGTGTCCCTGCGCCGCGGGACCGGGCCGGTCGGAGATGACGCACGTCCGGCCAGCCTCGACGAGCTCGTGCAGCTGGTGGCGCGCGGCGACGAGAGCGCGTTCGAGCGGTTCTACGACCGGGTCTCCGGCAGCGTCTTCGGGCTCGTACGGCGCGTGCTGCGCGACCCGGCGCAGTCCGAGGAGGTCACCCAGGAGGTCTTCGTCGAGGCGTGGCGGACCGCCTCCCGCTTCGACGACTCCAGGGGCAGCGCCACGACGTGGGTCCTGACCATGGCCCACCGCCGGGCCGTCGACCGGGTCCGTGCCGCGCAGGCCGCACACGATCGCGAGGAGCGGGTCGCCCACCGCGACCACCAGGCGCCTTACGACGAGGTCGCGGAGGCCGTCGAGACCCGGCTGGAGCAGGAGCAGGTGCGCCGCTGTCTGACCTCGCTGACCGACCTGCAACGGGAGTCGGTCACGCTCGCCTACTACGGCGGCAACACCTACCGGGAGGTCGCCGAGCTGCTCGACGTCCCGCTGGGCACGGTCAAGACCCGGCTGCGGGACGGACTGATCCGGCTCCGGGACTGCCTGGGGGTGACGCGATGAACGCCCCCGACCTGCACACCCTGACCGGCGCCTACGCCACCGACGCCCTGCCACCGGAGGAGCGCCGCCAGTTCGTCGCGCACCTGGAGGCCTGCCCGGCCTGCGCCGACGAGGTCCGTGAGCTCACCGCCACAACTGCCCGGCTCGGCAGCGCGGTCGCCGCACCCCCTCCGGCCGAGCTGCGTGACCGGGTGCTGGGCGAGATCCGCCGGGTTCGCCAGCAGCCGCCGCGGACGACCGCAGGCACCCCCGGGCCGGGCCCTGCCGACATGCCGTGGTCCCGGCGCCCGATGGCCATGGCCGCAGCGCTGCTGCTGGTGGTCTCCCTGGGGCTGGCTGCCTTCGCCGTCACCGCCTACCAGCGGGCCCAACGGGCGGAGCGGGTCGCCGCCGTCGCGACCGACCCGGACCGCTACACCGCAGAGCGGCCCGCGGCCACCGGGGGCACCGGAACGGTCGTCGCCGCCGCCGGCGACGCGGTCTTCACGGCGCGCGACCTCGACGAGCTGGACGCGGACCGCAGCTATCAGCTGTGGGTCATCGGCGAGCGCGGCACCCGGTCCGCCGGCGTGCTCGAGACCCGCGGCGACGGAACGTTGCAGCGGTTCGTGACCGACGTGGTGGCCGGCGACACGATCGGGCTCACCGTCGAGCCACGGGGCGGTTCGAGCCAGCCCACCACGGAGCCGATCCTGCTCCTTCCCACCTCGGCCTGACGCCTCCACGTCCGGGCTCGGGCCGGATGGGGGGTGACGAGGACCGCGAGGCCGAGCAGGAACGCCGCCACGACCGCGTCCAGCCAGTAGTGGTTGGCGGTCGCGACCACGACGGCGGTGGTCGCCAGCGGGTGTGCCACCGACACCCAGCGCCACCGGCTGCTGGTCGTCCGGATGACCACGAGGGACAGCAGCAGCGCCCACCCGACGTGCAGGCTGGGCATCGCCGCGAACTGGTTCGCGACGGTCGTCGCGCTGTCGCCGTAGGCCGTCGGCCCGATCGTGGCCATGGTGTCCACGAATCCCATGCCCAGCATCATCCGCGGCGGCGCCAGCGGCATGATCACGTGGACGACGAACGCCAGCGCGGTGAGGGTGATGATGAGCCGGCGGGCCCAGCGGTAGTCGCCGGGCGAACGACGCAGCCAGCCCCACACCAGGAATGCGGCGGTCAGGGGGAAGTGGACCCCCACGTAGTACCAGTTGGCGGCCCGCAGCGCGTCGGGCCAGTTCAGGATCCAGTCCTGCAGGGCCTCCTCGTCGGGCAGTCCCAGCGCCCGCTCCAGATGCCAGACCTGCCAGGCGTTGCCGTAGGCGGCCGCGTCCTGCCCGTCGATGAGGATCCGGCCCAACCGGTAGCCCACGAACAGCGCGACCAGCATCAACACCTCACGGACCAGCGGGGGGCGTGTCATCGCCCGGTCGCCGGACCGCCGCGCGACGCCGGACCTGGCCGTGGCCGGACCCGTGACCGTGCTGCGCACGGCGCAGAGGTTCGCGAGGATCACGGGTCTGCGGACTCCCTCGGGGGCTGGTGACTCACCTGGTGCACGCCATGGCATTGACCGCGGCTGCGAACACGGCCGGCAGCCGTGAGGCCGCCGGCACGAGCGCTCGCCTCAGGATAGGCCTGCGCGCCGTCAGCAGCAGGCCGTTAGTGAAGACTCTGTAGCGGCGGGTCGCCCGCCGCCAGGCCTGCTCGTAGTCCTCGGGACGACCGGCGAGCAGCGCGGCGACAGCCGCCTCGGCCGTGGCCAGGCCGGTGGAGATGCCCTCCCCGGTGAGCGCGTCGACGTAGCCCGCGGCGTCCCCGACCAGCAGCACCCGTCCCCGGCTCCTCGCCACCGCGACCTGGCGCAGCGGTCCGGCGCCGCGCACCGAGGACACCGGGGCGGCGCCGCGGATCCGGTGGCGGAGCACCGGAAAGTCCTCCAGCACGTCCTCGAATGGCCTCCCGGGAGGACCGAGCACGGCCACGCCCAGCACGTCGTCGGCCACCGGGGTGACGTATGCCTCGGCCGTCGGCGACCAGTGCACCTCGACGAGGTCGGTCGCGGGCGCGACCCGGAAGTGCCGGCGCTGCCCGAAGCGCGCCGGCCCCGGTGCCCGCCGCTCGAGGCCGAGCCCACGGCGTACGCCCGAGTGCAGCCCGTCGGCCGCGACCAGCCACCTCGCCCGTAGCCCCGCGGCCTCCACATGGTCGTCGTGCAGCCGCACCTCGTCGACCCGGCCGGCTCGACGGGACACACCGAGCCGGTCCGTCGCCGCGCCCAGGTCCTGCTGCAGGACCGTCCGTCGAACCCCGAGCCCGTGCCCGTCGCGGAACCGCGCCTCCGCCTGGTGGCCGGCGGAGAGGTAGCGGATGCCGTGGAAGGGGCGGCCGGCCGGACTCACCCCGAGCCGTTGCAGCGCCAGCAC
>JBOGDY010000262.1:0-3917 GCA_050742955.1 Actinomycetes bacterium
CAGGCGCTGACCCCGGCCGCGGCTCACTACGCCGCGGCCAGCGTCGCGCAGGGGGCCAGTGTGCTGGCCGACCGCGACCAGCTGGCCCGCAGCATCCGGCCGCCCCGCAACCCGGTGGCCGACGAGGCTCGGCGTCAGGCGCTGGAGCGGGCCGTCGACAGTGAAGTCGCCCTGCTGCCCGCGGGCGGCGTCGAGGCCGCGGCGGCCCGCACGGTCGACCACATCCGCGGGCTGCTCGGGCGATGGTCCGCGGGTTCCTGCGCCCTGACCGTCGACGAGGCCGCCACCGTCCTGGTCGGCCTGCGCGTCAAGGCCGCCCGCGACGAGGCGGCGACGCTGGCGCTGGAGAGCGAACCGGACACGCTGCTGGCGCTCCTGGTCGAGCTGGCGCGCCATGCCGACCAGGACGTCGCGGCGCCGATCTGCACCGTCGTCGCGTGGGTGGCTCAGTTCCGGGGGCACGGGGCGCTGGCCAACGTTGCTGTCGAGCGGGCCCTGACGTGCGAGCCCGGCTACGAGTTGGCCGTCCTCATCGACGAGGGGCTTTCACGGATGGCCTCGCCCCGTGAGGTGCGCCGCCTGACCCGTCAGGTCCGCGACAACCTTCGCCGGTCGGCGACAGGCAAGCGACAGCAGGCCGGATGAACCCTGACCGCCCTCGTCGCCTACGACACCCGGATGGGGCTGACTGCCGAGGCCCTCGGGCTCCTCGTCACCGCCACGGCCTGACCCGCGTCGGGGCAACGATCTAGGGCATTTTCCCGATGTGCGGGGGCTGTCGCGCCGCCGAGGCTGTCCCTGGCCCCTCGGCAGGGCCGGTGCCGACCGACGAGGAGACGGACGTGGCGGTGTACAGCCCGGACACCCGTCGGGCCGCGGAGGAGCGGCCACCTCTGTCGGTCGTTCCCGACATGATGGATCTCGTGCCACCCGAGCAGGCGTCCCGTTCCCCGCTGGTAGGCCGAGCCGACGAGCTGGCTCGCCTCGCCGCGCTGGTCGGCCTCGACACCGGAGAGCCTGCCGCTGCCGCTGTGCTGCTTGCCGGCGACGCCGGGGTCGGCAAGACCAGGCTGCTGGCCGAGCTGCGGTCCCGGGCCGTGTCCGGCGAGTGGCAGGTGATGGTGGGTCACTGCCTCGACTTCGGCGACAGTGCGCTGCCCTACCTGCCGTTCAGCGAGGCGTTCGGCCGGCTGGTCGGCGAGGTCCCGGCCCTCGCCGACGCCCTGGTCGCCGCCAACCCGCCGGTGGCACGGCTGATGCCGAGGCAGCGCCGAGCCGACGCCGACGTCGACGGCGAGAGCCAGCACGCTCGCATAGACCGGTCCAGCCTGTTCGAGGCCGTGCAGGCCGCGCTCGCCCAGGTGGCCCGCAGCCGTCCACTGCTGCTGCTGGTCGAGGACGTCCACTGGGCCGACCAGTCGACGCGTGACCTGCTCAGCTTCCTGTTCGCCCGCGATCTCGACGCGCCGGTCGCGGTGGTCGCGTCCTACCGCAGCGACGACCTGCACCGTCGCCACCCGCTGCGCCCGGCGGCCGCCGAGTGGTCCCGGCTCCCCGGCGTCCACCGGCTCCAGCTGCGGCCGCTGGTCGACGACGACATCCGGACCCTCGTCCGGTCGCTGCATCCCGCGCCGCTGCCCGAGCGAGACGTCCGCAGCATCGTCGACCGCGCCGAGGGCAACGCCTTCTTCACCGAGGAGCTGGTGGCGGCCGCGGAGCTCGGCGGCCGGTCGGTTCCGACCGACCTGGCCGACCTGCTGCTGGTGCGGCTCGACCGGCTCGACGACGCGGCTCGCCTGGTGGTGCGGGCGGGTTCCGTCGCCGGACGCCGGGTCTCCCATGACCTGCTCGCCCGAGTGGTCGACCTCGATGCCGCCACCCTCGACCTGGCCCTGCGCGCGGCCGTGGAGAGCAATGTGCTGGTGTCGGTCGGCGCCGACGGCTATGCCTTCCGCCATGCGCTGCTGGCCGAGGCCGTCTACGACGACCTGCTGCCCGGCGAGCGGGTCCGCCTGCACGGGGCCTACGCGACGATGCTGGCGCAACCCGGTGCCGAGGGCACGGCGGCCGAGCTGGCCCGGCACGCGCGTGCGGCGCACGACCTGCCCACGGCCACGCGCGCCAGCATCCGGGCCGGCGACGAGGCGATGGCCGTGGCCGGTCCCATCGAGGCGGCGCAGCACTACGAGATGGCCCTCGAGCTGATCGGCGACGGGAGCTCGCGGTCCGGTGACGGAGCCGACGACATCGACGTCGTGGGGCTCGCGACCCGGGCGACGGAGGCCGCTGCCGCGGCCGGTCACGTCTTCCGCGCGGTGGCTCTGGCCCAGGACGCGCTGCGGGCGCTCCCCGACGACGCGCCGGCCGAGGACCGGGCCCGGCTGTTGCACGCACTGGTCGCGACCGCTCTGGTCGGCGACACGGGGGTCGACGTGCTGGCGCTGGCCGCCGAGGCGCTGCGCCTGGTGCCGGAGGAGCCGCCGACCCCGCTGCGTGCGCAGGTCACGAACACCTACGCCCGCGCCCTCGCCGACCTGCAACGCGACGACGACGCCACCCGCTGGGCCGAGGACGCGTTGGGGCTCGGGAGGGTCCTGGGACTGGCTGACGTGGCCGCCGACGCGTCCACGACCCTGGCCAAGCTCGGCGAGCGGTCCGGCAACCCCGAGGCCGCCCTGGCCCGGCTCGACGAGACCGTGAAGCAGGCCGAGCACGACGGCGAGGTGGCCGGCGAGCTGCGGGGGCTTTTCAACCTCGGCGGTCTCCACTACGAGCTCGGTCACATTCCCGAGGCTCTGGCCGTCTACCGCCGGGCGATGGCCCGTGCCAGGGAGACGGGGCGGCAGTGGGCTCCTTACGGCCTCGATGCCCGGCTCATGGTGACCGTCGTGCAGCAGGTCGCAGGTGACTGGGACGACGCGGCACGGCTCGTCGACGTCACCGGCGAGTCACCTCCCGGCATGGCCGAGGCGGTTCTCGCAGCGGTCGGGCTGGGGGTTTCCGCCGGACGTGGGCAGACCGCGGCGCTGGACCAGCTGCCGCAGCTGCGGGGCTGGTGGCACAAGGGCGGGATGATCGCGATCCTGGTAGGCGCCGCGGCGATCGACCTGCACGGCGACCGCGGCGACCTCGTGGCCGCCCGGGCCGTCTATGACGACGCCGTCGCCACCGTCGCCGAGCTGTGGCAGCTGCCGTGGTTCCAGGCGCGCATCCGCTTCAGCGGCCTGCTGCTGGGGCAGGTCGCCACTGAAGCGGCGCGGTCCGGCAGCGGCGGCAGCGCCGATCGGGCGGAGCTCGCACGGCTCGGCGACCAGCTGGCGGCGGCAGCGCGCTCCACCGCCGACAAGGGCCGCGTCCGTGGCCGCCGCCGCGGCCCAGAGGGCGTCGCCTGGCTGGCCCGGGTCGAGGCCGAGCACAACCGGCTGCGCTGGCTCACCGGGGTCGACCCGCCTCCCGAGGACGAGCTCGTGGGCTCGTGGGAGCAGACGGTCGAGGCCTTCGACACCTTCGGGCACGTTTTCGAGGCGGCTCGGTCACGGGCCCGACTGTCGGCCGTGCTGAGGGCGGTCGGCCGTGGGCCGGCCGCGGCCGAGCAGGCCGAGCTGGCCCGGGCCGTGGCCCGGCGGCTGGGGGCCGAGCCGCTGCTGGCCGAGCTCCGCCTCGCCGGGGGAGCGGACCCGTCGGACCGAAGGGCCAAGGGTCGGGACGAGACGCTCACCGCGCGGGAGCACGAGGTTCTCGCGCTGGTGGCGCAAGGGCGCAGCAACCGCGAGATCGCCGGTCAGCTGTTCATCAGCGCCAAGACGGTGAGCGTGCACGTGTCCAACATCCTGGCCAAGCTCGGCGCGGGTGGGCGCACCGAGGCGGTCGCCATCGCGCGGCGACGCCACCTGCTCGCCGACGACTGACGGTCCTTT
>JBOGDY010000263.1:0-3901 GCA_050742955.1 Actinomycetes bacterium
GGCCAGAAGGCCTCGCTGACCCGGGCCGGCATGGTGCTCCCGACCAGGACGACCAGCAGGGTGTAGCCCGCCGCGACCACCAGTGTCGAGGCGGTGAGCAGGATCGCCCGGCTCACGACGACGTCGAGGTCGTAGAGGCGGTAGCGCAGGATCGCAAGCGCCGCGCCGGCCACCACGGCGATGACCGACAGCTGCAACGGCAGCACCCGCAGCCAGCCACCAGCTCCCGACTGCCACGGAAGGAACGCCGCGAGCACGAAGCTCACGGCCACCATCGACGCGGAGATCGCGAGCCAGCGCAGCTGCTGGCGCTCAACGCCCTGTGCGCGCCGCATCCGGACCACCACGGACGCGGCAGCGGCGAGGAGCTCCACCAGGAGCGACACGAACAGCGTGATGGCGATCGGGGCCGCCCCCCATCCCTCGGCGAACACGTCGTCCCGGTTCTCCGGCTCGAGCCGCCAGGGCGGGACCACCACGGCGAACACCAGCACGAGGCTGGCGAAGGACGTCCAGGTGGCCCAGAGCAGCGGCCGCCATCGGCGGGACGGCAGGTGCCCGGTCGGGAACAGCAGGAACAGCAGGGTGAGGAGCAGCAGCGGGACGGGTGCGTCCAGGAGGATCGCGAGCCACACCGCCCACGGCCAGATCGCCGACGGGTCGGGGGACGGGCCGCTGGTGGCGATCGCGTCGTAGTCGAACAGGCAGTTGCCTGTCGCCGCGAGCACCGCCCCGACCACGAAGAGCCAGGCCACGCGGTGGCGCGGGTGGCGGGTGATGATGACCGCGCCCAATGCTGCCCACAGCGTCAGGCCGATGGTGAGCACCGGCCAGCTGCTCGCGTCCGCGCGGACCGCCGACCAGCCCAGGAACATCCAGGTCTGGACGCCGGCGAGCACCACGGTGAGCCCGCAGAGGGCCCAGGCGAGGCGCGCCGGTCGCGTCAGCGTGCTCACGGCGCCACCGGCTCCGGCGCCGGCACCGGCAGCCGCACCTGCACGACGTTGCGGGCGCCTTCCGCGGTCACCGCCACCGAGCCGCCCGCCGCCTCGACCCGGTCGCGCATGTGCGCCACCGGCAGACCACCGTGGCCGTCGCCCCGCACCTCGACCTCCAGATGGTCGCCGGTCGCGGTGAGCCTGACCTCGACCGGCGGCGCCAGGTCGCGCGCCGCCTCGACGACGCAGAAGTAGGCCGCGGCCTCGACCCGGGGGTCGAAGCGCCGCCCGGCGGCTGAGTCGTCGACGACCAGCCGTGCGCTGCCTCCGGCCCGGCCGAGGTGCGACGCCAGTGCTGCCGCCAGTCCGGAGCGGGCCAGCTGAGCCGGGAAGACGCCCCTGGTGATCTCCCGGAGCGCCTCCAGGGCGGCGGCGGAGGACGCGACCAGCGGTTCGAGCAGCGAGGGGTCGAACGCATCAGCCCCGTCGGTGCCGGCGCGGGAGAGCCTGCGCAGCTGGTCCGGGAGCGGCGCCAGGTGTGGCACCACCTGCCGGGCGATGGACCGTTCGAGCCGGCTGCGTTCGGCGTCGCCGGCGGTGATCAGCCGGCGGCGGGACTCCACCAGCTCGAGGGTGTGGTGCTTGAGCTGCTCGACCCGGCCCGCCAGCTCGGCCGACAGCCGGGCGTTGCGGAAGGCGATGGCGGCCTGGTCGGCCAGGTCCGACAGGAGCTGCAGCTCGCTGCCGCGCAGGGCTCGCCCGGCCGGCATCTCCACCGTGATGCTGCCGAGCCGCTCACCACCGTCCATGACCGGGATCTCGACACCGGGGGACGTCAGGCCGTCGGCGCCGAACGGAGGCCAGACCGCCATCCGGTCGGGGCCGCCCTCGACGTCGAGCCGGGTGGTGGCGCGGCGCGCGTTGACCGCGTGCCCGGCCGCGTCGGCCACGGCCGGGAGCAGGGTCGCCGGGTCCGGGCTTTCACCGAGCCGGCGGCTGAAGTCCGCGAGCGCCTCGTAGGGAGCGGCGGCCGCGCCGAACGCCAACCGGTCGGCGACCCGGACCACCCTGCGCCGCAACGGCTGGAAGGCCATCGCCACCAGTGCGGTCGCCAGCAGCGACGGCCAGAACCCGCCGGTCCCCCCGCCGACCGCGGCCCCGATGACCACCACGACGAGCACGTAGCCGACCGCCACCGACACGGTGGCCAGCGCCAGGACCAGTGCCCGGTTGACGATCAGGTCGATGTCGAAGAGCCGGTGGCGGAGCACCGCGACCGCGGTGCAGACCGGGAACGCCAGGTAGGCGCAGAACAGAGGCGTGGTCGCCAGCCATGTCCCGTCCTCGCCCTGGATGCCGGAGACCACGATCGCGAACACCAGACCGAACGCCAGGGAGGCGGCTGGCGACACGATCCACAGCAGCTGCCGGCGCGCGTCGTCGCGCGCACGACGGAGCCGCCGGAACAGCGAGACCGCGGAGGCGATGAGACTGAGGCCTATCAGAGTGATGCCGGCGAACGACAGCAGACCGGCCACGACACCGACGCCCTCGTCCGAGGTGACGTCGAACTCGCTGGGGTCGATGGCCAGGACGCCTGCCGTGTAGAAGACGAGCCCGGCCGTGGACGCGCGGGCGACCCACCGCCATCGCCGGGAGGGCAGGTGTCCGTCCGGTGAGATCAGGAAGATCAGGGTCAGCGCCCAGATCGCCAGCGGTCCGCCGAGCAGCAACGACATCCAGCCGACGACGTGGCCGGCGTAGTCCGACCCGGGGCCACCGCCGTGCAGCACCCAGTCGCTGTAGGCCTCTGCCGCCAGCGACACAGAGGCCGCGCCGGGGACCAGCAGCAGCCACCCGATCGGGTGCCGGGGGTAGCGGTCGATGACCAGCGCCCCCATCAGGGCGCTGCCAAGGGTGGCGAGCGTGGCCAGCGGCCAGCCGTGAAACGCCCAGGTCTCCTCGGACAGCAGCGATTGGTTCGCGGCGGTGAACACGGTGTCCAGCACCACGCAGACGCTGGTGAGCGCGACGACCGCCCAGGCGGCGACGCGGGCTCGCACGTCAGCCCACCGGCCGGGGGACCGGGATGTGCGGTGGGGCCGGGTCGGGCTCCTCGACCATCGGGACCAGGGCGGTGACCGTCGTACCCCTGCCCGGTAGTGACCCGAGGGTGACCGTCCCACCGACGCATTCGAGCCGGTCGCGCATGTTGGCCAGGCCGGCCCCGGACCCCACGGCACGGGCGTGGGTGGGGTCGAACCCGGCCCCGTCGTCCTCGACGGTCAGCCGCCACCGGCCGCGGTCCTCGCCGAGGCGGACACCCACCGTCCGGGCGCCGGAGTGCTTGGCCGCGTTCTGCACCGCCTCCATGCAGCAGAAGTAGAGCGCCGCCTCGACGGGTGACGGGAGCCGTCCCACGCCGTCGGCCTCGACGGTCACCGGCACCGGGCTGGTCGCCACCGCCGCCCGCAGCGCAGGAACCAGGCCGTCGTCGGCCAGCAGCCGCGGGTAGATGCCGCGGGAGAGCTGGGAGAGGGTCGCGATGGCCTCGCGGGCCGCGTCGGCCTGCTCGACGAGCACCCGGGCGGCGCGCTCCGGCGAACGGGCGGCAACCGTCTCGGCCAGCCGCAGGTTGACCGCCAGCGCCACCAGGTGCTGCTGCGCCCCGTCGTGGATGTCGCGTTCCAGGCGCCGGCGCTCGGCGTCCTGGGTCTCGATCAGCCGCTCCCGGGACGCCTTCAGCTCGTCGGCCCGCGCCATCAGCTCGTCGTGCCGGGCCCCGAGCTCGGCCCGCAGCCCGGCCAGCCGCAGCACCAGCCCGGCCTGCGCGGCCAGCCCGGTGAACAGCCGCTCCTCCACGGAGGTGAGCGGCACACCGGGCCGCTCCTGCAGCCGGAGCACCCCCAGCAACTGGCCGCCGTGGCGCACCGTCAGGGCCCGCCGGCCCTCTCCGGTGGCGT
>JBOGDY010000264.1:0-3896 GCA_050742955.1 Actinomycetes bacterium
GTCGTCGAGGTGGCGGTCCGCCAGAGCGAGGCGTCGGACGGGCTGGCTGTCGGTGACCGGGTGCTGGCCTTCGCTCCGCACGGGGTCGACGACGTCGAGATGCTGCTCTGCCCCCACCCGGGCGCTCCGGCGCGGCCGCTGCAGAAGGGCGCGTCCGGCGGTGAGCTGTCCCGGGTCATGCTGGCCGTCGAGGTCGTGTTCGCCGGAGCCGACCCGGTCCCGACGCTGGTCTTCGACGAGGTCGACGCCGGGGTCGGCGGCAAGGCCGCTGTCGAGGTCGGCGGCCGGCTGGCCGCGCTGGCCCGCACGGCGCAGGTGGTCGTCGTGACACACCTGCCACAGGTGGCGGCCTTCGCCGACCAGCACCTCGTCGTACGCAAGGCCAGCGACGGGGCGGTGACCCGCAGCGGCGTGACCACCCTCGACGACGCCGGCCGGCTGCAGGAGCTGTCCCGGATGCTGGCCGGCCTGGAGGAGTCCGAGACCGCCCACGCCCACGCCCACGAGCTGCTGCAGACCGCCAAGGCAGCCAAGGCGGGCTGACGGGTCGGCGCGGGTCGCCGCCGTACACGCCGCGCCGGGTCCCCGGTTCGGCGCGGCCGCCGTGGCAGCATCGACGCCATGCGGATCGGCACCCTGCGACGCGCCCGGCGCGCGCCCGAGCCCCCCGGCGTGTCCGGGGCGGTGCGTGTGGACGCCGACACCCGTGACGTGCTCAAGCGGCTGCGGCCCGGCGACCTGGCGGTCATCGACCACCTCGACCTCGACCGGGTCAGCGCAGAGTTCCTCGTGGCGTGCCAGGTCGGGGCCGTCGTGAACGCCTCGCCCAGCATCAGCGGCCGCTACCCGAACCTGGGCCCGGAGGTCCTGGTCCGCGCCGGTGTGCCGCTCCTCGACGACGTCGGGTCCGACGTGCTGAAGTCCGTCGACGACGGCGAGGCGCTGCGGGTCGACGGGCACTTTCTCTACCGCGGCGACCAGGTCATCGCCACCGGCGAGCGGCTGACGGTCGACGACGTGGAGGCCGCGATGGAGCGGGCCCGCGCTGGCCTCGCCGTACAGCTCGAGGCGTTCGTGGGGGACACCATCGAGCACCTGCGCCAGGAGCGGGGGCTGTTGCTCGACGCGGCGGGAGTCCCCCGGACGCGGACCGCGATCGACGGCCGGCCGGTGGTGGTCGTGGTCCGCGGCTACGGCTACGAGCAGGACCTGGCGCTGCTGCGCCACTATCTCCGGGACGTGCGGCCGGTGCTCGTGGGCGTCGACGCCGGCGCCGACGCGCTGCTCGACCGCGGGCTCACCCCTGACCTCGTGGTGGGTGACCTGGGGAGGATGTCCGAGGCGGCCCTGACGTGCGGGGCGGAGGTGGTGCGCCACATCCGGCGGGAGGCCACCGACGACGGCGGCGACTGGCGGGACGGGCTGGGCGCCGACAGTCCGGCTTTCCCGACCGACGGCACGGCCGAAGACGCCGCCATGCTGCTGGCCGACATCAGAGGGGCCAGCCTGGTGGTCGCGGTCGGGACGCACACGACGCTGGCGGAGTTCCTGGACCGCGGTCGGGCCGGCATGCCCAGCGCGTTCCTGACCCGGCTGCGGGTGGGCGGCAAGCTGGTCGACGCCAAGGCCGCGGGCGAGCTGCACCGGCGCCGGGTGTCGCCCTGGCCGCTGACCGGCCTCGTGCTCGTCCTCGGCTGCCTGCTGGCCGCGGTGCTGGCCGCCGGGGCCGGGCCCTCCGCCGACGACCTGGGCGCATGGTGGGACCGGGCAGTCGCCGGCCTGCAGGGGCTGCTCTGACGTGATCGGCGCGCGCATCCACGCCCTGTCCCTGGGGGCCACCCTGCTGGCGCTCGTGGTCGGCGTGGTCGTCGGCGCTGGTCCGCTCGCCGACGAGGCCGAGCAACGGCGGTCCGGGCAGCTGCAGCGGCTGCAGGGCACCGAGCGGGACCTGCGCGGTCAGGTGGCGGACCTGCACCGGCAGGTGGCCGCCGGCGACGGCTTCGTCCGCGATGTCGCCCCGGCGCTCACCGCGGGCCGGCTGTCGTCACGCACCGTCGCGGTTTTCGGGCTGCCCGGCGCCAGCGACGACGAGGTCGCGACGGCGGTGCGCGCCGTCCGGCGGGCCGGCGCGGGGGTGCCGATCACGCTGCGACTGGCCGACGTCTACGTCGACCCGGCGCAGGCCCGCTCGCCGCTCGAGGACCTCTCGCTGCGCCTCGTCCCTCCCGGCGTGGACTTCGCCGACGGGTCGACCGCGATCGAGCGGGTCGGCACGGTGCTGGCACGGGCCACGGTCGTCGGCCGGGGGGACGGTGACAACGGAATCGACCAGCCCGCGGCCGAGCTGCTGGCAGGGCTCGAGGAGCTGGGCGCCGTCGAGACCGAGGGAGCGCCGGGCCGGCGCGCGGACCTGGCGGTGCTGGTCGCACCGGATGACGCGTCCTGGACCGGCGCGGCGCCGGGCGACACGGTGGACGCCGCGGCCAGGGACGGTGCCACCGAGGCGCTGCTCGGCCTGGCGGTCGCGCTGGACGAGGGCGGTCGGGGCGCGGTCGTCGTCGGCGGGCCGGGGGCGGCGGCGAGGGGCGGGTTCGTCGCCGCGGTACGCGACGGCGGCGAGGCCGTGGAGGGGGTCAGCAGCGTCGACGGCGCGGGCAGCCGCGCCGGCGTCATCACGCTCGTGCTCGCCCTGGCCGAGCAGATGGACGGGGGTGCCGGGGCCTACGGCACCGGCCCGGGCGCGGCGGCCGTGCTTCCGCCGTTCCGTCTCGGCGAGTCCGGCGAGTCATGAGCGGGCCGCGGAGCCGCGGCTGATAGCCTCGAAGTCCGTGGACGGACTGGTCTCCCAGTCGCACATCGAGCCCACGGGAGCCCGCCTTGGCCGCGCCGAAGTCCACCAGGCACATCTTCGTGACCGGGGGCGTCGCCTCCTCCATCGGCAAGGGCCTCACCGCGTCCGGCCTCGGTCACCTGCTGCGGTCGCGCGGGCTGCGGGTGACCATGCAGAAGCTCGACCCCTACCTCAACGTCGACCCCGGCACGATGAACCCGTTCCAGCACGGCGAGGTCTTCGTCACCGACGACGGCGCCGAGACCGATCTCGACGTCGGCCACTACGAGCGGTTCCTCGACCGTGACCTGCACGGGTCGGCCAACGTCACCACGGGCCAGGTCTACTCGGCGGTGATCGCCAAGGAGCGGCGCGGCGAGTACCTCGGGGACACCGTCCAGGTGATCCCGCACATCACCAACGAGATCAAGGCCCGCATCCGCGCGATGGCCGCGGACGACGTGGACGTGGTGATCACCGAGATCGGTGGCACCGTCGGCGACATCGAGTCGCTGCCGTTCCTCGAGGCCGTCCGTCAGGTCCGTCACGACGTGGGCCGCGACAACGTCTTCTTCCTGCACATCTCGCTGGTGCCCTACATCGGTCCGTCGGGCGAGCTCAAGACCAAGCCCACGCAGCACTCGGTCGCGGCGCTGCGCTCGATCGGCATCCAGCCCGACGCGATCGTCTGCCGCTCCGACCGCGACATCCCGCCCAACGTCAAGCGCAAGATCTCGCTGATGTGCGATGTCGAGGAAGAGGCCGTGGTGGCCGCCAAGGACGCGCCGTCCATCTACGACATCCCCAAGGTGCTGCACGGCGAGGGCCTCGACGCCTACGTCGTACGCCGGTTGGGTCTTGCCTTCCGTGACGTCGACTGGACCGAGTGGGACGACCTGCTGCGACGCGTGCACCACCCGGCCAAGCACGTGACCGTCGCGCTGGTCGGCAAGTACGTCGACCTGCCCGACGCCTACCTGTCGGTGTCCGAGGCGCTGCGCGCCGGCGGCTTCGCCAACGACTGCAAGGTCGCGATCCGCTGGGTCACCTCCGACGACTGCCAGAC
>JBOGDY010000265.1:0-3867 GCA_050742955.1 Actinomycetes bacterium
TGCGGTTGGACGTCGATGCGCTGCGCTCACCCGGGGCCAGCTGGTCGGGGTTCATGCCCAGGCACATCGAGCAGCCGGCATGGCGCCACTCGGCCCCCGCGGCCGTGAACACGGCGTCCAGACCCTCCTGCTCGGCCTTGAGCCGGACGCGGACCGAACCGGGCACGACCAGCATGCGCACCCCGTCGGCGACCCGCCGACCCTCGATCACGGCTGCCGCGGCCCGCAGGTCCTCGATCCGCCCGTTGGTGCACGAGCCGAGGAAGACGGTGTCGATGCTGATGTCACGCAGCCGGGTGCCGGGCTCGAGCGCCATGTAGGCCAACGCCCTCTCGGCGGCGGCCCGCTCGTCGGGGTCGTCGATCGCGCGGGGGTCCGGGACGCTCGCCGACAGCGGCAGGCCCTGGCCGGGATTGGTCCCCCAGGTGACGAAAGGCGCGACGGTGGCGGCGTCGACGACGACCTCACGGTCGAACACGGCGCCGTCGTCGGTGTTGAGGGTCTGCCAGTGCGACACGGCCGCGTCCCAGTCAGGGCCCTGCGGAGCCCGCGGCCGGCCCTCGAGGTAGGCGACGGTTGTCTCGTCGGGCGCCACGATGCCGGCGCGTGCACCAGCCTCGATCGACATGTTGCAGACCGTCATCCGGCCCTCCATGGACAGCGCCCGGATGGTGGACCCGCGGTACTCGATCACGTAGCCCTGGCCGCCGCCGGTGCCGATCTCGGCGATCACCGCGAGGATCAGGTCCTTGGCGGTCACGCCCGGTGCGAGATCGCCCTCGACCGTCACCGCCATGGTCTTGAAGGGGCGCAGCGGCAGCGTCTGGGTGGCGAGGACGTGCTCGACCTCACTGGTCCCGACACCGAACGCGAGGGCGCCGAACGCGCCGTGCGTGGAGGTGTGGGAGTCGCCGCAGACGACGGTCGTGCCGGGCTGGGTCAGGCCGAGCTGCGGACCGACGACGTGCACGATGCCCTGCTCGTCGTCGCCGAGCGGGTGCAGCGGCACCCCGAAGTCCGCGCAGTTGCGCCGCAGTGCCTCGACCTGGGTGCGGGACACCGGGTCGGCGATGGGCTGGTCGATGTCAGTGGTCGGGACGTTGTGGTCCTCCGTGGCCAGGGTGAGGTCCGGCCGACGGACCTTGCGGCCGGAGTGCCGCAGCCCGTCGAACGCCTGGGGGCTGGTGACCTCGTGCACCAGGTGGAGGTCGACGTAGAGAAGGTCCGGCTCGCCCGCAGCACGGCGTACGACGTGGGCGTCCCAGACCTTCTCGGCCAGGGTCTTCGCCATGCGGACCTCCAACGCTTGCGTCTCAGTCAATGAGACGGCAGTATCGGTGCATGGACAACTCTAGCGGAGTCGGTGTGCTGGACAAGGCCGCCGTGGTGCTCGGTGCACTCGAGGCCGGCCCGTCCAGCCTGGCCCACCTCGTGCAGACGACCGGCCTGGCCCGACCGACCGCCCACCGGCTCGCAACCGCGCTCGAGCACCATCGCCTGGTGGCCCGCGACCTGCAGGGCCGGTTCGTGCTCGGGCCCCGGCTGCGCGAGCTGGCCGCGGCCGCCGGGGAGGACCGGCTCCTCGCCGCCGCGGGACCGGTGCTGGCCCGGCTGCGCGACATCACCGGCGAGAGCGCCCAGCTCTACCGGCGCCAGGGCGAGAGCCGGGTCTGCGTCGCTGCCGCCGAGCGGCTCACCGGCCTGCGCGACACGGTCCCCGTCGGGTCGACGCTGACGATGAAGGCGGGTTCGGCCGCACAGATCCTGCTGGCCTGGGAGGAGCCCGAGCGGCTGCACCGCGGGCTGCGGGAGGCCCGGTTCACGGCGACCGCGCTGTCCGGCGTCCGGCGGCGGGGCTGGGCGCAGAGCGTCGGCGAGCGGGAGCCCGGCGTCGCGTCGGTGTCCGCCCCGGTGCGCGGGCCGGGCGCCCGGGTGGTGGCCGCCGTGTCGGTCTCGGGGCCGATCGAGCGGCTCAGCCGCTCGCCGGGCCGGATGCACGCGCAGATCGTGTCGGCCGCCGGCGCCAAGCTCAGCGAGGTACTCGCTGCGCCCGCCTGACCTGCCTGGGCGTGAGCAGACCCTCCTTTCGCGCCACACGGATGGCGGTCGACACGGTGGCCGCTACAGCAGCGCCCGTGATCGCGATGAACAGGATGGTCTTGGCCGCTACGAGCGTCTCCACGGACTGCGACTGGAACAGCCACAGGGTGACTGCGGCCTTCGCGAGGCAGACCACGGCCCACAGCAAGGTCAGGTTCCAGAACAGGCGCTGTACCCGCGGGCGGTTGGCGACCTGGGCGTCCAAGGTCGGCCTGTCGAACGTTCACGCTTGGTCGGGCGATCCGTATCGTGAGTCGACTCTCCAGTCGGCCGAGGCGACAAAAGCCTGCGGCCAAGCGTGAACAGTCTCACGGTACGCCCATGTTCAGCCGTTGAACGATCACGGCCAGGTCTTTCTTGACGTGGTAGCCCCGACGGGATTCGAACCCGCGCTACCGCCTTGAGAGGGCGGCGTGCTAGGCCGCTACACAACGGGGCCACGTGTGCGACGCAGGCGCGTCGCGGACCGGAACACTAGCGGAGACAACGTCCGTCGTTCCAGTCGCGCTGGGGTACCAGGACTCGAACCTAGACTAGCTGAACCAGAATCAGCCGGGCTGCCAATTACCCCATACCCCAAGGGCTGCCCTCACCCGCACGAGGCTGGGTATCGGGCCGCTGCACAGGATAGCCGACGTCCGGCGGCCCGGACAAAAGGTCCGGCGGGGCGGTCGGTCGCCAGGTCCGGCCGTCATGTCCGGGCACCACGGGCGGCAGGACGGCGGCCGGGTCCCGGCGTACGGCCATGTTCCACCGGCGGGCGAGCCGATCCACCGCGGCCGCGTAGACCACCATCATCGTGACGTCGAGCACGGCGTAGGGCCAGTCGAGGCTCGACAGCGTCAGCGACTCCTCGATCGATCCGGTGGCGGCCGTCCAGCCGAGGCTGACCACGTTGTTGACGACATGCAGCACGATCGACGCCTCGAGACCGCCCGTTCGCCAGACCAGCCACGACGCGACCAGGCCGAAGGCGAACCGGTCGGCGAACAGCGCCGGCTCCTGGGTGCCATGCGCCAGCGCGAAGAGCAGCGCGCTCACCAGGGCGGCAACGACGGAGCCCAGCGCCGGCCGGGAGAACCACGAGGCGAGCGCCTGGGTGAGGTAGCCACGGAAGCCGTACTCCTCGGCGGCCGCCTGCAGCGGCGTGGTCAGCACGATCACCGCGAGCAGCCCCACCAGCGTCGGCGTCTCCGGGACGTCGATGTCGCCCGCGCCCTCGCCCGGGATCAGGAGGCTGAGTGCGAAGAACACCACAACGACGCCGAGGCCGACCGGCAGCAGCCGCAGCACCGGCCCCTGGCGCAGCCGACCGGTGACCGACGACAGCCAGCCCACGCGCGTCCGGTGCACCGCGAGGACCGCGAGCATCACCGCCGGGATGAGGGCCGCGAGGATGAGGTTGTTGGCCAGCAGCCCGATGGGGGTGTCGGCGGAGAGCGAGTCCTCCGCGGCTTCGTCCGCGTCATCGCCACGCAGCCAGGCGATGACCACGGTCATGACGCCGAGACCGAGACCGACAGCGATCACCGTCACCGCTGCGAGCAGCAGGCCCACCAGCGGGCGCCACCAGCGGTGGTTCGGCGTGCGCAGCAGCTGCGGGTAACGGTCGCCCTCGTACGACGAGGCGGCCCGCTCAGCCACCGGCGACCGCCCGGCCCTCGCGCAGCCGTCGGAGCGTCGTCTCCCGGCCGAGCAGCTCGAGCGACTCGAACAGTGGGGGCGACACGCGACGACCGGTCACCGCGACCCGAACCGGGCCGAAGG
>JBOGDY010000266.1:0-3864 GCA_050742955.1 Actinomycetes bacterium
CCGCCGACGAGCACCCCACCGACGTCGATCTGGCGGGACACGCGGCGCACGGCGAGCGGCCGGGCCGGGGCCTCGGGCATGCCCAGGTTGACGGTCATGACCCCCAGTATCCCCGCTCCGGAGACGTGCTCGCGACGACGCTCAGGACAGCCGGATCGGGTTGACGATGTCGGCGGTCAGCGTGAGCAGGGTGAGTCCGCCGAACAGCATGATCACGACGTAGGTCACGGGCAGCAGCCTGTTGTAGTCGACCCGCCCGGGGTCCGGCCGGCCGCGGCGGGCGGCCAGCCAGGACCGGGCCCTCTCGAACCAGGCGATCGCCACGTGGCCGCCGTCGAGGGGCAGCAGCGGGAACAGGTTGAACACACCGATGAAGATGTTCAGCCCGCCCAGCGCCGCCAGGAAGATGATGGGCAGCCCCAGCTCGATCGCCTCGCCGCCGATGCGGCTGGCACCGACCACGCTGATCGGTGTCTCGGCGTCGCGCTCCTCGCCGCCGATCGCGTCGATCAGCTTGGGGACCTTCGAGGGGAACGCCCCGACGGCTTCGAAGGTCTGGTCGACGACCACACCCGTGTACCAGAATGCGGCGCCGACCCCCGGACCGGCGGAGTAGTGCAGGATCGGTGTCGGCGCGTCCACGGTGACGCCGATGGCCGAGACGGTCTCGAGTGGGCCGGTGCCCGCCGGGTCGGCGGCCCGCGGCCGCTCGGTCGCCACGAGGTCGGCCGTCGTGGTACGTCGCACGCCGTCGCGGACGTAGACGACCTCGACCGGCGCCGCGGGGGCGGCGCGCACCGTCTCGAACAGGTCGCCGTAGGTGCCGATGGGACGGCCGTCGATCGACGTCACCCGGTCGCCGACCCGCAGCCCGGCCGCGCGGGCCGGTCCAGCCGGGTCGCCGTCCTTGCAGCCGCGCAGCGCCCCGTCGGCGTCGAGGTCGAAGCCCGGCACGACGCACGTGGCGACCTCGCCAAGGACCGGCGGGGCTGCCTTCGGGTCGAAGTCGCGCAGCGCCGGGTTGGGCAGCCCCGTGGTCAGCCCCATCAGGAAGAAGACGACGATCGCCACCGCGAAGTGGGTGGCCGAGCCTGCGACCAGCACGATCGTGCGCTGCCACAGCGGGAAGCGCCAGAACGAGCGCTTGCTGTCCTCCGGGGAGACCTCCTCGAGCGGCGTCATCCCGACGATCTTGACGAAACCGCCCGCCGGGATCGCCTTCACGCCGTACTCGGTCTCGCCTCTCCGGACCGACCACAGCGTCGGCCCGAAGCCGGCGAAGTACTGCGTGGCCTTCATCCCGAACCGCTTGGCCGTCAGCAGGTGACCCGCCTCGTGCAGGCAGATCGAGACGAAGATGCCGACGGCGAAGATGGTCACGCCGAACCAGAACGTCATGCGGGGAAGCTCCCGGTGATGGGGGACGTCGTCAAGACCTGGGCCCGCTCGCGCGCCCAGGTCTCTGCCTCCAGAACATCGGCAAGGCCCGGGTGGTTCCCGAGCCCCACCGCGACATGCTCGTCGAGGACCCGCCTCACGGTGTCGAGGATGCCGGTGAACGGCAGTCTCCCGGCGAGGAAGGCAGCGACGCACTCCTCGTTGGCGGCGTTGAGCACGGCGGGGGCGGTCGAACCGGCCCGACCGGCGGCGCGGGCCATGCGTACGGCGGGGAAGGCGCCGTCGTCGAGGGGAAGGAAGTCCCAGGTGGCCGGCTGCGTCCAGTCGCAGCCCTTCGCCGCGTCCGGCACCCGCTCCGGCCAGCCGAGCGCCAGGGCGATCGGCAGCCGCATGTCCGGTGGCCCCGCCTGGGCCAGCGTGGAGCCGTCGACGAACTCGACCATCGAGTGGACGACCGACTGGGGGTGCACGACGACGTCGATGCGGTCGTAGGGGACGTCGAAGAGCAGGTGGGCCTCGATCACCTCGAGGCCCTTGTTGAGCAGGGTCGCGGAGTTGACCGTGACCACCGGGCCCATGTCCCACGTGGGGTGGGCCAGCGCCTGCTCCGGCGTGACGTCGGACAGCTGGTCGCGACTCCGGCCGAGGAACGGGCCGCCGCTCGCGGTCAGCACCAGCCGTCGTACCTCGTCATGCCGGCCCCCCCGGAGGCACTGGGCGAGAGCGGAGTGCTCGGAGTCGACCGGCACGATCTGGTCGGGCCGGCGCAGCGCCGCCTTGACCAGCGGCCCGCCCGCCACCAGTGACTCCTTGTTGGCCAGGGCGAGGGTGCGGCCCGCCTCGAGCGCCGCGAGGGTGGGCGCGAGCCCGATCGAGCCGGTCATGCCGTTGAGGACCGTGTCGCACGGCACCGCGCCGACCAGCTCGGCGGCCGCGCCGGGACCGGCCAGGATCTTGGGCACCGGGTGCTCGCCGGCGCTGTACCCACCGGCCTTGGCCGCTGCGTAGAAGGCCAGCTGCAGGTCCTGGGCCGCACCGGCCCTGGCGACGGCGACGACCTCGACCCCGAGCCCGAGCGCCTGGCGCGCCAGCAGGTCGACGTTGCCGCCGCCTGCCGCGATGCCGACGACCCGGAAGCGGTCGGGGTTGCGGCTCACCAGGTCGATCGCCTGGGTCCCGATCGACCCGGTCGACCCCAGGATGAGGACGTCGCGCGGCTGGCTCACCCACCCAGTGTCCCAGGTCGGTCAGTCAAGGATCCCTGTCACCAGCCGCGCCGCTGCCTCACCCACAGCTTGCAGCCCTGGGTCGATCCGCGGTTCACTCCGCGACAGGGCGGCATCCGCTCCGGATAGCACGGATCGGACACGTAGTTGACCCCATCCTCGACGTACTCATTCTCTGGAACCCAGTGCTTCGGCGCCAGCTCGTAGCCGTTGAGGAAGATCTCGCAGTCGCAGAAGCCGCCCTTGCTGCCCAGGCGCTGCTCCAGGGCCGTCGCCCGTGGTGCCCGCAGATCGCGGTACCGACGTGCCCAGCGGAGCCCCGTGCACCCGAGCTCAAGCATCCGGTAGACAAAGCAGAGCAGACACTCGCCCTCGCGGGGGGCGGTGAGCTCGGTCGAAAGGGTCCGTAGCTCATGCTCTGTGTCGGACACCAGTGAGCTCGGCTTCATGGGTCCATCGGACCATGAGGCACCGACAAGATCGCGACCGGACGGATCAGGGCCACGGGACTGACGCGAGGGCGCTCACCGGTGAAGATGGGTTCATGACGGCATGGGTGCTGCATGTCGACATGGACCAGTTCCTCGCCGCGGTGGAGATCCTGCGCCGACCCGAGCTCGCCGGGCTGCCGGTCGTCGTCGGAGGGCGCGGCGACCCGACCGAGCGGGCGGTCGTCTCGACGGCGTCGTACGAAGCTCGCGAGTTCGGGATCCGTTCCGGGATGCCGCTGAAGACCGCCGAACGCCGATGCCCGGACGCCGTGTTTCTGCCGGTCGACTTCCCCGTCCACGAGGCGGCGTCCGCCCAGGTCATGCACGCGCTCCGGGTGTTCCCCGGCACGGTCGTCGAACTGCTGGGCTGGGATGAGGCTTTCGTCGGCATCGACAGCGAGGACCCCGAATCCACCGCACGCGCGCTCCAGGTCGCCGTTCTCAATGCGACCCGGTTGCATTGCTCGATCGGCATCGGCGACACCAAGGTTCGCGCCAAGATCGCGACCGAGTTCGGCAAGCCACAGGGGATCTACCGGCTGACCCGGCAGAACTGGATGGAGGTGATGGGCGATCGGCCGACGAAGGCGCTGTGGGGCGTGGGAAACCGCATCTCGGAACGGCTGGCCGGCCTCGGGATCCACACGGTTCGCGAGCTGGCCGAGGCAGCCGACGAGCCGCTGATCGCGGAGTTCGGGCCGAACACGGGGCCTCATTTCGCGCGCCTGGGTCGCGGCGGGGGCGACGCC
>JBOGDY010000267.1:0-3853 GCA_050742955.1 Actinomycetes bacterium
CGCCTCGGCCCGCCGGGCGGGCCGGTCGAGGAGCGCGATGCTGCGCCGGATCGGCAGGCCGACGAAGCGCGCGTGCGCGAGGGCGGTGCCGGGGAAGCTCACCGCGACGTACGGCGTGAAGCGCGCGCCCAGCCGGTTGGCCCAGCCCGGGCGGGGGTTGGCCTCGTGCACGACGATCGGCACCTTGGCCGACCGGGCGGCCAGGTAGGCGGGCCCGGCGACGTAGCCGCCGAACCCGACGAGCACGTCGGCGTCCTTGTCGCGCAGCACGTCACGGGCGGTGCGGACCGCGTTCCGCAGCCGGCCCGGCACCCGCAGCGCGTCGGCCGACGGCCGGCGCGGGAACGGGACCGGCGGGATCAGCGCCAGCTCGTAGCCGCGGGCCGGGATCAGCGTGGTGTCGAGGCCGCGCGCGGTCCCCAGCGCGGTGACGCCGACGTCGGGGTCACGCCGGCGCAGGGCGTCGGCCAGGGCGAGGGCGGGCTCGATGTGGCCGGCGGTCCCTCCCCCGGCGATCACGACGTGCACCCCTCACCTCCTCGTCCGAGTGCGCCGGGACGATCGGGGCAGCCCCTGCCGCGCGAACGACAGCAGCATGCCCAGCGCCAGCATCGTCGGCACCAGGGCCGACCCGCCGTAGGACACCAGGGGCAGCGGCACGCCGGTGATCGGCAGCACCCCCAGGACGGCGCCGACGTTGACCAGTGCCTGGAACAGGATCCACGCGGTGACGCCACCGGCGGCCAGCCGCACGAACAGGTCCTCGGCGTGCACGGCGATCCGCAGACCGGCGTAGCCGATCGCGCCGAACAGCGCCAGCACAGCGAGGGTGCCGACCAGGCCGAGCTCCTCGCCGATGATCGCGAAGATGAAGTCGGTGTGGGCCTCGGGCAGGCTGCCCCACTTCTCCTTGGAGCCGCCCAGCCCGGCGCCCCACCAGCCGCCGGACGCCAGCGCGAACTTGCCGTGCAGCGCCTGCCAGCCGGCACCGGCCGGGTCGGTCGACGGGTCGAGCCAGCTGGTGATCCGCGACAGCCGCGCGGACCGGGTCTGCACCATGTAGAGCACGATCAGGCCGACGGGGACCGCGGCCGCGGCGAAGATCCGCAGCGGGCTGCCCGCCACGTAGAGCAGCCCGGCCAGGACGACGACCAGGATCAGCGCGGTCCCCAGGTCACCACCGAGCAGGACCAGTCCGATGACCAGCGCGCCGACCGGCACCAGCGGCACCAGCAGGTGCTTCCACTGGTCGAGCAGCTTGTGCTTGCGGGCCAGCAGGTCCGCCCCCCACAGGATCAGCGAGAGCTTGGCAAGCTCGGAGGGCTGGAGACGGAAGGGGCCGCCGAAGTCGAGCCAGTTGCGGTTGCCGTTGACCGACGTGCCGGCGAACACGACCAGGAACAGCAGGGCCACCGAGACCAGCAGCGCGACGTAGGCGAAGGCCCGCCAGGCCCGGACCGGCAGCCGCGACGCGACCCACATCAGCGGCAGGCCGATGGCCACCCACATGGCCTGCTTGCTGACGATGGCGAAGGACGAGCCCAGGAACTTGAACGCCACCACGCTGGACGCGGAGAACACCATGACCAGGCCGAGCGTGAGCAGCAGCAGGGTCGCCCCGAGCAGCAGGTAGTAGGGGGTGGCGGCGCGGTGCAGCAGCGACTCGGCGCGCTCCTCGCCGGACGCCCGCTGCCCCGTGGGGACCGTCGGCCGGCCCGCGGCGGCGCGGGACGAGTGGGGCCGGGACGGCGTCGGGATCGTCGTCATCGGGCCAGCCGCCGCGCGGCGGCAGCGAACGCGTCGCCCCGCTCGGCGTAGTCGCGGAACATGTCCATCGACGCGCAGGCAGGCGCCAGCAGCACGGTGTCGCCGGGGCGGGCAAGACCGTGGGCGGCGCGCACCGCGTCGTCCATGGCTCCAGTGTCGGTGCCGGGAATGGTCACCACAGGGACATCGGGTGCGTGTCGCGCCAGCGCCTCGGCGACCAGAGCCCGGTCGGCGCCGATCAGCACGGCTCCCCGCAGCCGCGACGCCGCGGACTCGACGACCTCCTCGAAGCGGGCTCCCTTGGCCAGCCCGCCGGCCACCCACACCACGCTGTCGAAGGCGTGCAGCGACGCGGCCGCGGCGTGCGGGTTGGTCGCCTTCGAGTCGTCGACGTAGGCCACACCGCCGACGGTGACGACGTGCGCGATGCGGTGCGCGCCGGGAGCGAACGCCCTGAGGCCGGCGTGCACGGCGTCGGGCGCCACGCCGTACGCGCGTGCGAGCCCGGCCGCGGCCAGCGCGTTGGCCACGTTGTGCGGCGCCGGCGGGTTGACGGCGTCGACCGGCGCCAGGGGGACCTCCCCCGCCCCCTGTGCTCTGCCACGGTATTCGGGGCAGAGCACAGGGGACGCCGAGCCGACCAGGAGGCCGTCGCGGACGCCGAGCTGCCCGGGCCCCGGCGCGCCGAGCGTGTAGGTCACCATGCGGTCACGACCCGCGGCGAGCGCGCGCGCCGCGTCGTCGTCGCCGTTCACGACCGCGACGCCGCCGCCGCGCCAGATCAGTGCCTTGTCGGCGGCGTAGGCGGCCAGCGAGCCGTGCCAGTCGAGATGGTCGGGGGCGATGTTGAGGATGGCCGCGGCGGCGAACTCGACCGTCCGGGTCCAGTGCAGCTGGAAGCTGGACAGCTCGACCGCGAGAACGTCGTAGGGCGGGTCGGCGAGCACCGCGTCGAGCAGCGGCAGCCCGACGTTGCCCGCCGCCACGGTCCGGTGCCCGGCGGCGGTGAGGATCGAGGCCAGCATCTGCACCGTCGTCGTCTTGCCGTTGGTGCCGGTGACCCCCAGCCACGGCGCCCGGGTGGGCCGCAGCCGCCAGGCCAGCTCGACGTCGCCCCACACCGGGACGCCCGCGTCCGCCGCGGCCACCAGGAGCGGCTGGGTCGGCCGCCAGCCCGGCGACGTGACGACGAGCTCGACGCCGGCGGGCAGCTCGCCCGCCGCCCCGAGCCGCACCTCGACGCCGACCCGCGTGAGCTCCGCCGCGACGGCGCGCTCCCGGTCGCCGTCGCGCCCGTCGACAGCGACGACCCGAGCCCCGCGCCCGGCCAGCACCCGGGCTGCTGACGCACCGGTGACGCCGACCCCCGCCACGCAGACCCGCACGCCGTCGAGGCCCGGGGGCTGGTCCTCGAGCGCGGTCACGTGCCGGTGACCCACTCGGCGTAGAACACACCGAGGCCGAGGGCGACGAGGAGCCCCGCGATGATCCAGAACCGGATCACGATGGTGACCTCGCCCCAGCCGACCAGCTCGAAGTGGTGCTGCAGCGGCGCCATCCGGAACACCCGCTTGCCGGTGAGCTTGAAGAAGCCGACCTGGACGATCACCGAGATGGCGATCAGCACGAACAGGCCGCCGACGAGCACCAGCAGCAGCTGGGTGCGGGTGGTCAGGGCGAGCCCGGCCAGGCCGCCGCCGAGGGCCAGCGACCCGGTGTCGCCCATGAAGATCTTGGCGGGCGACGCGTTCCACCACAGGAACCCGAAGCAGGCGCCCATCACGGCCGCCGCGACGACCGCCAGGTCGAGGGGGTCGCGCACCTCGTAGCACTTGCTGAGGCCGACGTTGGTGGCGCAGTTCTGGCCGAACTGCCAGACCCCGATGAGGACGTAGGACGCGAACACCATGACCGAGGTGCCGGTGGCCAGGCCGTCGAGCCCGTCGGCGAGGTTCACGCCGTTCGAGGTGCCGGCGATCATCACGTAGGCCCAGACCACGAACAGCACCGCGCCCAGCGTGATGCCGGTGTCGCGGATGAACGAGATGTCGGTGGAGGCCGGCGTGAAGCCGCTGGGGTCGGGCCA
>JBOGDY010000268.1:0-3849 GCA_050742955.1 Actinomycetes bacterium
GTGCTGCTCAAGCGCGAGGACCTCAACCACACCGGTTCGCACAAGATCAACAACGTCCTGGGCCAGGCCCTGCTCACCCGGGAGATGGGCAAGACGCGGGTCATCGCAGAGACCGGTGCCGGCCAGCACGGCGTCGCGACCGCGACCGCGGCCGCCCTGCTCGGCCTCGACTGCGTGGTCTACATGGGCGAGGAGGACACCCGGCGGCAGAGCCTCAATGTCGCGCGGATGCGGCTGCTGGGCGCCGAGGTGGTCCCGGTCGGCACCGGCAGCCGCACCCTCAAGGACGCCATCAACGAGGCGATGCGCGACTGGGTCACCAACGTGGAGGACACCCACTACCTGCTGGGCACCGTGGCCGGCCCCCACCCGTTCCCCGTGATGGTGCGCGACTTCCAGCGGGTCGTCGGCGACGAGGCCAAGGCCCAGGTGCACGAGCTGACCGGCGGGCTGCCCGACGCGGTCGCCGCCTGCGTGGGCGGCGGGTCCAACGCGATCGGCATCTTCTACTCCTTCCTCGAGGACGCGTCGGTCCGGCTCTACGGCTTCGAGGCCGGCGGCGACGGCCTCGACACGGGTCGGCACGCCGCCACCATCACCGGCGGCGCGCCGGGAGTGCTGCACGGCGCCCGGTCCTACCTGCTGCAGGACGAGATGGGCCAGACCGTCGAGAGCCACTCGATCTCGGCCGGCCTCGACTACCCGGGCGTGGGGCCGGAGCACGCCTGGCTGCACGACACCGGCCGCGCCACGTACGCGCCGGTCACCGACACGCAGGCGATGGACGCGTTCGCGCTGCTGTGCCGCACCGAGGGCATCATCCCGGCCATCGAGAGCGCGCACGCGCTGGCCGGTGCGCTGACGATCGGCGCCGAGCTCGGCCCCGACGCCGTGGTGCTGGTCAACCTGTCCGGCCGCGGCGACAAGGACGTGGACACCGCCGCGAAGTGGTTCGAGGTGTGAGCCGGCTCGACGACGTGCTCGCCGGCGCCCGGTCCGAGGGACGCGCCGCGCTGGTCGGCTACCTGCCGGCGGGCTACCCCACCGTCGAGCACGGGGCCGCCGCCATGACCGCGATGGTCGAGGCCGGCGTCGACGTCGTGGAGGTCGGGCTCCCTTACTCCGACCCGCTGATGGACGGCCCCACCATCCAGGTGGCGGTCGACGCGGCACTGCGGGCGGGCACGACCACGGCCGACGTGCTGCGGACGGTACGCGAGGTGGCTGCCACCGGCGCGCCGACGCTGGTGATGAGCTACTGGAACCCCGTCGAGCGGTACGGCGTGGAGCGGCTCGCCCACGACCTGGCCGAGGCGTCCGGCGCCGGGGTCATCACCCCCGACCTGACCCCCGACGAGGCGGGCGCGTGGCTCGCGGCCACCGACGCGGCCGGGCTGGCCCGGGTCTTCCTGGTCGCCCCGTCGTCGACCGAGGCCCGGCTGCGCTACACCACCGAGCACTGCCGCGGCTTCGTCTACGCCGCGTCCACGATGGGTGTCACCGGCGCCCGGACCTCGGTCGGCGGCGCCGCCGAGGAGCTGGTCCGCCGCACGCGTGCGGTGACCGACCTGCCGGTCTGCGTCGGGCTGGGCGTCTCCACCGGGGCGCAGGCGGCCGAGGTGGCCCGCTACGCCGACGGCGTGATCGTCGGGTCAGCCTTCGTGCGGCTGCTGCTGGACGCGCCGTCGCCCGAGAGCGGGCGCAAGGCGGTCGCCGACCTCGCGGCCGAGCTCGCGGACGGCGTCCGCGGGTGAGTCGCCGGGCCGTCCCGCTGATGGCCGCGCTGCTCTGCACGGTGATGGCCGTGGCCGGCTGCGCGTCCGGCGCCGACCCGGGGACCGCGGAGGTCCGGACCGGCGGCCACGGCGGTGGCTTCCACGGCCGGGCGATCGAGAACGGCTACCCGCTGCCGTCGCAGGAGTTCCACGACACGGGCGGTGCCCCGTTCGTGCCGGCGGACGACGCGGACGGCCCGGTGACGTTGGTGTTCTTCGGCTACACGCACTGCCCCGACATCTGCAACGTCGTGCTGGCCAACGTGGCCTCGGCGCTACGCGGCGCCGACGCAGGTGTGCGGGACAGCGTCGAGCTGCTGTTCGTGACGACCGACCCTGCCCGGGACACGGGTCCGGTGGTGCGGGAGTACCTCGACCGGTTCGACCCGTCGTACGTGGGGCTCGTCGCCCCCGAGGCGACGGTGAAGGCCGCCGCCCGCGCGCTGCACATCGCCTACGAGGGCGCCACCCCCACCGGCGGCGGTTACGAGGTGAGCCACGGCACCCAGGTCACCGCGTTCACCGACGGGAGCTCGCGGGTGGTGTGGCCGGCGGAGACGTCGGTCGCCGGGCTGCGCGCCGACCTCACCCGGCTGGTCGAGGGGTGAGCGGCCACCGGAGACCTGCGCCGCCCTCGGTAGCCTGGGTGGCGTGATCCTCGCCTCCATCCCCAGCCCGAGCCAGGGTGTCTGGCACCTCGGCCCGGTGCCGCTGCGGGCCTACGCGCTGTGCATCATCGCCGGCATCGTCGTGGCCGTGTGGCTGGGGGAGCGGCGCTGGGTGGCGCGGGGCGGGCGCGCCGGCGACGTCGTCGACGTGGCCGCCTGGATGGTCCCGCTGGGCGTCATCGGTGGGCGGCTCTACCACGTCGCCACCACCCCGGAGGACTTCTTCGGTGAGGGCGGGCGGCCCCTGCACGCGCTCTACATCTGGGAGGGCGGGCTCGGCATCTGGGGGGCGATCTTCCTCGGCGGCGTCGGGGCCTGGATCGGCGCGCGGCGTCGCGGCATCAAGCTGCCGCCGTTCGCCGACGCGCTGGCACCCGGCATCGTGCTGGCCCAGGCGATCGGGCGGTTGGGCAACTGGTTCAACCAGGAGCTGTTCGGCCGGCCGACCGACGTGGCGTGGGGCCTGGAGATCGACCCCGGCCGGCGGCCCGTCGGCTTCGAGGAGTTCGTGACGTTCCACCCGACGTTCCTCTACGAGCTGCTGTGGAACGTCGGCGTCGCCGTGCTGGTGATCTGGGCCGACCGGCGGTTCCGCCTCGGGCACGGCCGGGCGTTCGCGCTCTACGTCGCCGCCTACACGGTGGGCCGTGGCTGGATCGAGTGGCTGCGCATCGACGAGGCGCACGAGTTCTTCGGGGTGCGGCTGAACAACTGGACCAGCCTGGTGCTGTTCAGCGGAGCGGTCGTCTACATGGGGGTCTCGGCGCTGCTGCGACCCGGGCGGGAGCGCCCCGACGAGGTCTTCCGCCACCCGGCCGCCGACCAGGAGCCGAGCGAGCGGGAGGTGCCGGCGTGACCGGCGTCACCGGGCCCGAGGGCGGCGCGACACCGGCGGCCCAGGAGCACGCGGCCGCCGAGGTCGAGCGCATCCAGCACGAGCACTCGGACGTCACCGGCGGGTGGCTGCGGCCGGCGGTGTTCGGCGCCTCCGACGGCCTGGTCTCGAACTTCGCGCTGATCGCCGGCGTCACCGGAGGCACCGACGACAGCAAGGTGGTGCTGCTGGCCGGCCTGGCCGGGCTGGCCGGCGGCGCGTTCTCGATGGCTGCGGGCGAGTACATCTCGGTGCGCTCCCAGGCCGAGCAGGCGCTGGCCGAGATCGAGCTCGAGCGGGCCGAGATCGAGGCCCGCCCGCGGGCGGAGGAGCGGGAGCTGGCGCAGATGTACGTCGCGAAGGGGGTCGAGCCCGACCTGGCCCGTCAGGTGGCCCGCCAGCTCTCCCGCGACCCCGCCACCGCACTCGACGTGCACGTGCGCGAGGAGCTCGGCCTGGACGCCTCCGACCTGCCCTCGGCCGGTCTGGCGGCGGGCTCGTCGTTCGCGTCCTTCGCGGTCGGCGCGCTGCT
>JBOGDY010000269.1:0-3844 GCA_050742955.1 Actinomycetes bacterium
CGGCCCGATCGGGGACACATCGAACCCCGACTCACGCTCCGGCACCCATCTCCGCATGACCGAAACGCTAGACCAGGGGTCCGACAGAAACCCTTGCCCGACAAGACGATCCCGGCCCGGCTGTGGACACCCGGCTCAGCCGGTCAACGCGTCCAGCGCCGCGTCGACGTCGGCCTCGGTGGTGTAGAGGTGGAAGGACGCCCGGAGGCTGCCGGCCCGCGCCGCAGCGCGGATGCCGGCTCGCGCAAGTCGCTCGGCGGCACCTGGGATGTCTGTCGAAACGATCGCGCTGTCGCCCGGCGGCAGGTCGAGACCGGAACGGAACCGGTTCGCCAGCGCAACGTCGTACGCGTGAATGTTCTCCACGCCGATGGCCTCGACCAGCTCGAGCGTCGGCGCCGCACCCACCCAGCTGAACCATGCCGGCGAGACGTCGAAGCGCCGCGCATCGCCCGCCAGGCGCAGCGGCGGGCCGTAGTAGGACGAGTGCACGTCCTGCCCGGCGTACCAGCCGGCGTTGACCGGCCGAAGCCGGTCACGCACGCCCTCGCGGACCGCCATGTAGGCGGTGCCGCGCGGCGACATCAGCCACTTGTAGCCGGCGCACACCAGCACGTCGGCCCGCGACGCGTCGATCGGTAGCCACCCGACGGCCTGGGTGGCATCGACGACCACAAGCGCACCGACCGCGCGCGCCACCTCGAGGACGGCGTCGAGGTCAGCCACTTCGCCGGTGGCGGACTGCACCGCGCTGAGGGTCACGGCTCCGGTGCGCTCGTCGACCGCATCGACGACTCGATCTGCCGGAACCGCGGTGACCTCGACGCCGCGGTCGCTGTGCACAAGCCAGGGGAACAGGTTGGACGTGAACTCGATGTCGGGCACGACCACGTGGGTGCCGTCGGGGACTGCGGCGGCGACCAGCCCGACCAGCTCCGAGACGGTCCCGCCGACCGAGACGTCCGACGCCTCGACGTGCACGAGCCGCGCGAAGGCTGCTCGGGCCCGTTCGGTCGAGTGACCCCACTCCTCCCAGCTGCGGGTGCCGTGCCGCCAGACGTCGAGCGCCGCCTGCAACTCGTCCCAGGCGGGGGAAGGGGGCAGGCCGTAGCTGGCGGTGTTCAGCCAGCCGGGCTCGGGGTCCCACAGCGAGCGGGCCTCGTGGATGTCCAACCCGTCAGGCGAGCGACTCGAGCCGACGCCGTTCCTCCTCCAGGTCGTAGTCGGGACCCGGCCACTGGAGCTCCATCGCCTCGAGTCGCTCCAGGAGGATGTTCATGATCGCCCAGTTGCGGTACCACTTGCGGTCCGCCGGCACGACGTACCACGGCGCCGCCTCCGTGTTGCACCGCTCCAACGCATCCGCGTAGGCCTCCTGGTGCTCGGCCCACCGCATCAGCATGTCGATGTCGCCCGGGTTGTACTTCCAGCGCTTCTCGGGGGTGTCGAGGCGCTGGAGCAGCCGGTCGCGGGCCTCCGCACGTGACACGTGCAGGAAGCACTTCACCAGCGTGGTCCCGCCCGTGACGAGCTTGTCCTCGAACCGGTTGATCGTGTCGTAGCGGCGGCGCCAGGTCCTCGGCTCGACCAGCTCATCGACCCGCGCCACGACGACGTCCTCGTAGTGGGAGCGGTCGAAGACGCCGATCATCCCGGGACCGGGCAGTGCCCGCTTGATGCGCCACAGGAAGTCGTGGGCCAGCTCCTCCCTCGTCGGTGCTTTGAAGGAGCGGATCGACACTCCCTGCGGGTCTACCTGACCGACGACATGCCGCACCGTGCCGCCCTTGCCGGACGTGTCGACACCCTGCAGGACGAGCAGGAACCGCCGGCGTCCACCGGTGCGACCCTCGGCGAACAGGCGTTCCTGCAGGTCGGCGAGCCGCGGTCCCAGCTGGGCCAGGGCCGCCTTGCCCTCTGCCTTGTCTCCCTCGAAGCCGGGCGTCGCACGCGCATCGACGGCACTCGGGTCGACGGGTCCGGCCGGCAGGCGAAGCAGGTCGCCGACCCGCGCCGGGCCCGGACGGTCCTTGGAACCCGTTCGGGCGGCGGTCTTGGTCATGGCGGCGATGATGGCAGAAGGACGCCGCGTCGGCACCGGGGTCGGCACTCGCGGGTGGAGCCCGGGTAGGTTCGGCTGCCGTGACGTCCCTGTCGGTCTGGGCGCCTGCGGCCGGACAGGTGCAGGCGGTTGTCGGGGGCGACCGGCGGCCGTTGGACCGGGCCACGACGGGATGGTGGCGGCTGCCTGGCGATGTGCCGCACGGAACCGACTACGCATTCCTCCCCGACGGCGACGACACGCCCCTGCCGGACCCCCGGTCTCGATGGCAGCCGCACGGTGTGCACGGCCCGAGCCGGGTCTACGACCATCACCGGTTCACCTGGACCGACGCGGGCTGGCGGGGCGTTGCGCTGCCCGGCGCCCTGTTCTACGAGCTGCACGTCGGCACCTTCACGCCCGAGGGCACCCTCGACGCGGCGGCGACCCGGCTCGACCACCTGGTCTCGCTCGGGGTCGACCTCGTCGAGCTGATGCCCGTGGGCGCGTTCCCCGGCGAGCACGGGTGGGGGTACGACGTGGCGCACCCGTTCGCGGTGCACGAGCCCTACGGCGGCCCCGACGCGCTCAAGCGGTTCGTGAACGGCTGCCACGCCCGCGGTCTGGGTGTCGCGCTCGACGTCGTCTACAACCACCTCGGGCCCAGCGGGAACAACCTGTCCCGGTACGGCCCCTACTTCACCGACCGGCACCAGACGCCGTGGGGTGCCGCAGTGAACCTCGACGACGAGGGCAGCCACGAGGTGCGGCGCTGGGTCGTCGACAACGCGCTGATGTGGCTGCGGGACTTCCACGTCGACGCGCTCCGTCTCGACGCCGTCCACGCCCTCGCGGACGACTCCGCCGAGCACCTGCTCGCACAGCTGTCGCGCGAGGTGGACGCGCTCTCGGCACACCTGCGGCGACCGCTCACGCTCGTCGCCGAGTCGGACCTGAACCAGCCGGCCATGGTGGCGCCCCTGGACTGCGGACCTCCCGCGCGCGGAATGGCGGCCCAGTGGAGCGACGACTTCCACCACGCGTTGCACACGCTGCTGACCGGCGAAGGAGAGGGCTACTACGCCGACTTCGCCGCGGACCCCTACGACGCGCTGGCTCGCACGTTGACCGGCGCGTTCTTCCACGCCGGCACCTGGTCGTCGTTCCGGGGCGCCGGGCATGGTGCCGTCGTGGACGTGGCCCGCGTCCCGGCGTACCGCTTCCTGGGCTACCTGCAGGACCACGACCAGGTCGGCAACCGGGCGACCGGGGACCGCATCACCGCCTCCGTCTCCCCCGGCCTGGTGCGGGTGGGATCAGCGCTGGTGCTGACGTCGCCGTTCACGCCGATGCTGTTCATGGGTGAGGAGTGGGCGGCGTCGACGCCCTGGCAGTACTTCACCGACCACCAGGGTCCGCAGCTGGCCGAGGCGGTGCGTGCCGGGCGGCGACGGGAGTTCGCCGCGCACGGTTGGTCGGGTTCCGACGTGCCCGACCCGCAGGACCCGGCGACCTTCGAGCGGTCGAAGCTCGACTGGTCGCAGGTCGCGGTCGGCTCGCACGCCGAGATGCTCTCGTGGCACCGGCAGCTCGTGGCACTGCGGCGCGCCGAGCCGGAGCTGTCCGACCCGTGGCTGGACCGGGTGGCGGTGACCGCTGACGCGGCGGCGCGGACGGTGGTGGTGCACCGGGGGTCGCTGCGGGTGGTGTGCAACCTTGCGCCGCAACCGCGGGACGTGCCGCTGGACGGCGAGGTCGGATCGGTGCTGCTGTCGTCGGCGGAGCAGACGCCCGGTGCCGGAT
>JBOGDY010000270.1:0-3815 GCA_050742955.1 Actinomycetes bacterium
CCTCCAGCGTGTCCAGCAGCGCCCGGGCCGCGCTGAGCTTGCCCTCGACGGCCCGCCTCTCGGCGGCCAGCCGGTCGCGCAGGTCGGCGACCCGGGCCTTCTGGTGGGCAACGGCCAGGCGGTCCCGGGCGAGCCGCTGCCGGGCCGCCGTGACCCCGGTCAGCGCCTCGGACTGGCGTCTGCTGAGCTGGCCGAGCGCGCTGGCCTGCGCCAGGAACGCGGCGGGGTCCTCGGAGAGCACGAGCTGCATGACGGGGTCGAGGCCGCCGGCCTTGTACGACGCGGCGGCCAGCTGTCCGATGGAGGCCTGCAGCGCGGCGACCGCCGCCTGCTGGCGCTCGAGACGGTTGCGCACCGCGGCCAGCCGGCGTCGCACGTCGGACATCCGCTCGCGCGCCTCGTTGTAGCGCTCCGCGGACTGCTCGGCCTCGTGGTGCAGGGCGTCGACACGGCGCTGGACCTCGCGAATCGTGGGCTGCGGGTCAGCGGTGGCCGAGCCAGGCACGGTCGCGAGGGTCGCGATGACGGCGGTGGCCACGGCGACGCAGGTGAGCAGGGAACGTCGGGACCGTCGGGTCGAGCCCACGCGGGAGGCTCCTTCACTCCTCGCCGCCTACCGGGTTAGCTGACGGGCTCGGGCGAAGAGTGCCCTACGGCGGCGCCGCGTCCGCGGTGTCGCCGATTCGCCCCGGGGAGATGGGTCCCCGGCTCCAGATCGAGCGCCTTCCCCGAGAGCGGGGCCCCGGCAAGGGCACCCGCCGCCAGGCGACCGCACTGAACTCGGCGGAGGTGACCGCTGCTCCCCGGGGCTGGAGGGCGACATGACGGTCACCAGGACGCGAACTGTACGGGACCCGTTCATGGCGGGGCCAACCGCCCTCCACAGGCGCCCCGGAGATCGGGGGTCTGGGCGCACCTCCCCTCTGCTGGCTCATCGCAGAAACGGGTGATTACCCGGATCTGAGATGGCCGGAAGACCCACCCGACCCCCGCACTCGCGGGAGTTTCGGCTGGTCGCTAGCGAGCGGCGTCGGGTGCGTTCCCACTCAACCCGCGGCGGCCGACGGCCCGGTCCCCGCCTCGTCGAGCGGCGGGCCCGGCCCGTCGAGCGGGACGACCAGCCGCAGCGGCGGCACCAGCCCCGACCCGGCCAGCGCGTCGATCGCGGCGCGCTCCCCCTCGTCGAGCTCGACCCCGGACGGTGGCGCACCCAGCAGGGCGGTGACGACGCAGTCGCCGCACGCCAAGCCGCGCACCTCGCAGCTGTCGCAGTCGATGATCACGGGCCCTCCTCGGCCGTTCCGATCTCTGCGGGCGCCCGGTGGCGGTCCCGTCGACCGGGACGCTAGGGAGGGGGTCGGACACAACTCCCAGACCTCACGTCCCCCAGAACCGGCCGGTCAGGCCAACGCCTCGCAGGTAGTCGGTGGCGGCCACCGGCTCCCGCCGGACGTAGCCGCGGTCGAGCCGGCCGTCGTACCAGTGCTCGGCCAGTCGCCACAGGGTCGCCAGGTCCATGACGTAGCCGCGCTGGTTGCCGGTGTGCCCGAGCCAGCTGTCCACGCAGGCCGCCGAGCAGAAGATGCGCTGGTGCGCGCAGGTGTGCACGACGTCGTCCCACATCCGGGCCACCGGCACCAGGAAGTGCGCGACCTGGTCACCGCGCGGTGGCCCGTCCCTGCCGACGACCCACGCGTGCGCCGCGTCGCAAGCCGGACAGCGGGTGGCCACCAGCACGTCCGGCTCGGCGACGACCAGGTGCGGCAGCGCGAACGAGTCCCAGGCGCAGCCACCCCACCACAGCGTCCGGCGGCCCATCACCGAGAAGCCGAGCGGCACCGACGCGAACGGGTGCGCCATCACGATGCGGCCCGCCTCGTCGAGCACGACGTGCCGGGCCGCAGCCAGCCGCCCCAGCGCGGCGCGCACGTCGTCGACCGCGACACCGGACCGGTCCGCCAGGTTCCCCACCGACGGCGCATGCCCGGTGGACACGAAGCCCTGGTAGACGGCCAGCCGCAGATCCTCGTCGTCCATCTCAGCCGCGGTCCAGCCGTCGCAGCAGCGCGGTGGCCGACACCGGCCGGGCTCCCGACCGCCGTACGCCGTCGGCGACCTCCCGGTCCGAGGACACGACCACCACCGCGCGGCCGGGCGGCTCGGCGCGTACCAGCCGTCGGATCAGCTCGTCGGCGTCCTCGTCCGGCTTGCTGAACAGCACCCGCACTCCGCGTCCGCGCAGCGAAGGCACCCGGCCGGCCACGGTGGCCCCGTCGAAGCAGCAGGTGACCTCCGCGCCGCAGCGGGCGACCAGGGCGGACAGGCCGTTGACCAGCCTGGTGCGCTGCGTCTCCAGCGGCAGGTCGGGGTAGCCGGACTTGGTGACGTTGTAGCCGTCGACGATCAGGTGCACCTGCGGCAGCGCCAGCAGCTGGTCGAGCAGGGCGGGGTCCTCGGAGAGGAGGGCGCGCTCCGACGTGGCGTCCAGCGCCGAGCCGCCCGGCGTGACCGCGTCGACCAGGTCGGCGGGCCGGTCGGTGGTCGGGGGCAGCGCCAGCTCGCGGCGCAGGCCGGCGGCCGCCTCGACGACGGTGTCCAGCAGCAGCCGCAGCCTGGTGTCCTCGAGACTGCGTCCCTCGCGGGTGGCCCGTCGGGCCGCGTCGACCGCTTTCTCGGCGTCGGCGAGCCGGGACCTCAGCCGGCGCAGCTCGGCGTCGGCGTTCGACGCGGCGGCCACCGCCGACGTCGCGGCCCGACCCGCCTCGTCCTGCGTGTCCTCGGCCGCACGCTCGGCCCGTCGCCGGGCACCTTTCTCCTCACGCAGCTCCCGGCGCAACGCCGCTGTCTCGCCGCGGGCCGCCTCGAGCTCGTCCCGCAGCCGGCCGAGCTCCTCCCTGCCCTCGGACCTGGCCGCGGCCAACGACCGCTCCAGCCGGGCCACGGTCTCGGCCGACTGGGACGACTCCGCAGCCGCTGAGACCCTCTCGAGCTCGGCCCCGGCAGCCGTGACCAGCCCGGCCCACCCCGGCGTACGCCCCAGGTAGGCGACCGCCGCCACCTCCACCGGGTCCGCCGCCGCCGGCGCGGCACCGGCCTGCAGCGCCGCCACCAGCTCGGGGGCGCCGTCCCGGACGCGGGAGGTCACCCGCTGCCGGAAGACCGGGTCGTTGTCCACGGTGGCGGCGAGGGCGGTGGCGGCGAGCCTTCTGCGCCGGGCCGGCGCCCAGCTGCGGAACTTGCGCAGCCCGGCCGGGACCTCGTCATCGCTCATCGCGCCGAGCGCCTCGGAGGCGAGGGCGACCACCCGCAGCCGGACCGGCTCGGGCAGCGGCCCGGCCCAGCCCGGCTCGTCTCCCACCTCGTCCGCGGTCACCCGTCGAGTATCGCGCTCCGCCGGGCGGCGGGACGGCGGCTTCCGCCCCCTTGTGCTCTGCCCCGTATTTCGTGGCAGAGCACAAGGGGTGAAGGGCGGTGGGTGCCGTCAGGCCCGTTCGCTCCAGTCGGCGAGGACGTCGTCGGTGTGCTCGCCGAGCCCCGGCGCGGGCCCGGCGGCCGGCGGGTCGCGCCACGGCAGGCCGGCCTGGCGCATCACGGTCCTGTCGCGCAGCACCACGTCGTGGACGTCCGGCGACCCGGACAGCACCTCCCCCAGGTCCAGCACCGGCGTCACGCACCCGTCCGACCCGGAGAAGTGCTCGGCCCACTCGTCGCGGGTGCGCGTGGCGAACACCTCGCCCAGGCGGGTCCGCACCTCGTCCTGCCGGGCCGGGTCGACGTGCAGAGGCTCGAGCTCAGGGATGTCCAGCCCGGCGCAG
>JBOGDY010000271.1:0-3790 GCA_050742955.1 Actinomycetes bacterium
ACTTCCCGGAGCGCTGGTAGACGTCGATGAAGTTCACGCCCGACGCGGCGACATCGACGCGCAGCTGACCGGGCCCCGGGTCCGGCGTGGGCCGCTCCTGCAGCGTGAGCGCCTCGGATCCACCGGGTTCCTGGACGACGACGGCCTGCATCCGCTTCCTCCTCATAGGCCTGGCTCGGCCCCCCCATTCCCGGTCGAACAGGGCGTACACCACTGCGGCGATGACCGCGAACCGGTCGCCGCGGGCCCGTCTCCGTGATCACCCGGATGCCTTGGGTACCCTTATCAGGAGCCAAGTGGCTCCCTATTCAGGAGCCGGAGAGTACCCTGGTGCGGTGACCGCAGACCGCAACCCGTTCCGCTACGCCGGCCCGGTCGGCATCGACGACCTCATCGACCGCGACCAGGAGACCGACACGCTGCTCGCGGCGGCCGACGAGGGGAACAACGCCCGAATCGCCGCACCACGCCGCTTCGGCAAGACGTCCCTCCTCCGCCGGGTACTCGGCGAGGCCGCCTCCGACCGGTGGGCGACCGTCTACGTCGACTTCTTCGGCGTCGTCACCCTGGGCGACGTCGCCGAACGCGTCGAGCGCGCCTACGCCGCGGGGCTGACCGGACCTGCCGCCCGATGGTTCGAGGCGATGCGTCGCACCCTGCGGCCCAGCGTCAAGGCCGGCGCCCCCGGCGTCACGGCCAAGGTCGAGCTCGATCCGGTCTCCGCGCCGCTGCTGGAACGTCTGGAGCTGCCCAGAAGGGTCTTCGACCGTTGGGGGACTCGCGTCCTGGTCGTCTTCGACGAGTTCCAGGAGGTTCTCACCGCCCAGCCCAACGCCGACGCGGTCATCCGCTCCGTCATTCAGCACCACAGCGACGCCGCCAGCTACATCTTCGCCGGCTCTCACGTCGGCATGATGAGCGAGCTGTTCACCGACCGACATCGTGCGTTCTACACCCAGGCGCGTCCCGTTGTCCTGCCGCCGCTGCCCGTGCCGGAGACTGCCGCGTTCCTCGATGCCCGGTTCACCGGCACCGGCAAGAACCTCGGGGCGGCGCTCGGCCCGCTGCTCGACGCCACCGCGGGCCACCCCCAGCGAACCATGCTGCTCGCCCACGCCGTGTGGGACGCCACGCCGTCCGGCGGCGCGGCCGACGAGGCCACCGTCACCCTCGCGCAGGAGCAGGTCCTCACCCAGCTCAACGACGAGTTCCGCGCCCACTGGTCCGGCCTACCGGCGACCCAACGTCGCCTGCTCACCCTCGTCGCTGAAGGAGCGACCCGCCCGTTCTCCCGCGGCGAACGCGGCAGAAGCGGCGGCACCCGCACGGCACTGGACGCGCTCGTGGCCCGAGCCGACCTCGTCGTGGACTCGACCACCGTGTCCCGCTACCGCGTCGTCGACCCCATGCTCGCCAGCTGGCTACGTGCCGGCCGCGGCGAGCCCAGCTAAGAACGCCCGGGGTTCCGAGCGAGGACACGATCGGGCGGATCGCCCGCCACGGCATACTCGACCGGTGGCCGACCGTCGTACGCTGCCCGTCCCAGAGGGCCTAGAGGGGGAGCGGCTCGATGCCGCCCTGGCCCGGCTGTTCGGACTGTCCCGCACCAAGGCGGCCGAGCTGGTGGCGTCCGGTGACGTGCTGGTGGACGGGGTGGGGGCGGCGAAGTCCGACCGGGTCAGCGCCGGTTCGTGGCTGGACGTGACGATCCCCGCGCCGGCGTCCGTGGTGCCGTTGGTGGCGGAGCCGGTGGAGGGGATGACGGTCCTGTACGACGATGCGCACATCGTCGTGGTGAACAAGCCGGTCGGGGTCGCCGCCCACCCGAGCCCAGGCTGGACCGGCCCGACGGTCGTGGGCGGGCTGGCCGGGGCGGGCTACCGGGTGTCGACGAGCGGGGCGGCGGAGCGGCAGGGAGTCGTGCACCGGCTCGACGTCGGCACCAGCGGCGTGATGGTGGTGGCCAAGTCGGAGCGCGCCTACACGGTGCTCAAGCGGGCGTTCAAGGAGCGCACCGTCGACAAGATCTACCACGCGCTGGTGCAGGGCCACCCCGACCCGCTGCGGGGCACCGTTGACGCACCGATCGACCGGCACCCGACCGCCGACTGGAAGTGGGCGGTGGTGGCGAGCGGCAAGGAGAGCGTCACCCACTACGACACGCTGGAGGCGCACCGGGCGGCCAGCCTGCTCGAGATCCGGCTGGAGACCGGGCGCACCCATCAGATCCGGGTGCACATGGCGGCGATGCGGCACCCGTGCGTGGGCGACCTCACCTACGGCGCCGACCCGACGCTGGCGGCCCGGCTGGGTCTGACCCGGCAGTGGCTGCACGCGGTGCGGCTGGGCTTCGACCACCCGGACACGGGGGAGCGGGTCGAGGTCGGCAGCGACTATCCCGACGACCTCGCCGGGGCGCTGGAACGGCTACGCGCCGACTCCTGACTCAACGCGGCGGCTGCGGGGGCGCCATTGGGTCCCTGTGCTCTGCCACGAAATGCGGGGCAGAGCACAGGGACCGCGTGGGATCAGGCGCGTAGCTGCTTGTTCAGGCGACCGGCATCAGGTGGTAGGGCGAGTACTTGGCGCCACCACGCCAGGCCGACCCGTCCCAGGCATAGGAGACAGTCTTCGTCCGGAAGTAGCCCGGCCCGTCGTTGATGGTTCCGGTGCAGTTCGGGTACCTCGGACCGAAGTACCTGTTCATGCTGACCGTGTCGGTCAGGGTGGTGTTGTAGACGTACGTCGTGGAGACGCAGGTCACCCAGTTGGGCGACTTCCACTTCTGCACGTCGAGCCTCACCGCCAGGTGCCCGGGCGGGAACAGCCTGATGACGTTGCAGCCGCCGCCACCGGCCCGGGCCGTGGTCCTGGCCGTCGCGAAGCTGTTCTCGGCGGTGTGGTCATAGCCGATCGTCGACGCGCCGATGGTGCAGACGCCGCCACTCGCCGTGGTGTTGTAGATGATCCCCGAGGCGGACGGGGCGTGCGCGGCGGCCGGTTGTACCGCCACCGCGACGCCCAGGATCGCAACGAGCCCACCGGTGATGGCGAGCCTGCGAGTCGGTCGGATGTTCATCTGGGTTCCTCCCGTCGGCCCCGTGAAGTAGATGGAAGCCCCTTCACGCTTGCCGAGGCGGGTCCCGCGGTGAACCGACCCAAGGTGTGGAGTTCGCCCACCCGGCGGCGTAGACACAACGAGAAACTTCGATGCCGATGTCGAAACCGGCACGCCCCGGTCGACGCGTTGGCAGAGCCCGGACAGGCCGGGCCCAGGACCGAGACAAGGGAGAGGTCCATGCGCTACCTGACGATGATCAAGACCGATGAGAGCCTGCCTGCGGGCCCGCCGCCTCCGGAGCTGATGGCGGCCATCGCCGAGCTCGGCGAGCAGGCCACCAAGGACGGCACGCTCCTGGACCAGGGGGGCCTGCTGCCCAGCGCGGCGGGCGCGCTGGTCCGGGTGTCCGGCGGGAAGGTGACCGTGATCGACGGACCGTTCACGGAGGCGAAGGAGCTGGTCGGCGGCTACGCGATGTTCCAGGTGCGGTCGAAGGATGACGCGATCGAGGCAGGCCGGCGGTTCATGGAGGTCCACGCCAAGCACTGGCCGGGCTTCGAGGGCGTGTGCGAGGTCCGCCAGGTGATGGAGCCCGGCGACTTCGGATCGGCCCCGCCTTCGTGACCACAACCGATGCCCACCGGGCGATCGAGGCGGTCTGGCGAGCGGAGTCCGCGAGACTCATCGCCGGCCTGGTTCGGATGGTTCGCGACGTCGGCCTGGCCGAGG
>JBOGDY010000272.1:0-3766 GCA_050742955.1 Actinomycetes bacterium
GCCCATGGCGTAGCCGGTGGCGTGCAGCGTCTGGGCGCCGATGACGATCGTATAGAGGTGGAAGTTCTTCTCGTTCGGGTCCCACCCGCCGTGGTTCACGCCGCGGAACAGGCCGAGCAGGTTCAGCGGGTCGACGCCGCGGCACCAGGCGACGCCGTGCTCGCGGTAGGTCGGGAACGCGTAGTCGTCCTCGCGCATGGCCCGCCCGGAACCGACCTGCGCCGCCTCCTGGCCCAGCAGGCTCGCCCAGATGCCCAGCTCGCCCTGGCGCTGCAGCGCGGTCGCCTCGGCGTCGACACGGCGGACCAGCACGAGATCGCGGTAGAGGCCGCGCAGCTCGTCGTCGGACAGGTCGATGGAGTAGTCCGGATGGTCCACGCGCTCGCCCTCAGGCGTGAGCAGCTGGACGAGCTCGGGCACGGCGTCTGCTGGTCGCGGTACTCCGACAGCACTGTCGGTCACGGAAGCTCCTCACACACTCGCCACGGTCGGCGGGGTCGCCGCCTCCCGGTCGTGGTGCCCCGACCGGGCGTCACGCGGGGTGATGCGTGGACGCGCCGGGCGAGGCCGTTGCACTCCCTCGCCGGGAGGTATGCCCAGTCAACCTACCGGCGGCACCCCCGCGGGGACGAACCCACCTCGGCCGCCCCCTAGTCGTTCCGGCCGGCGTGATCCTTCCCGTGCCGCTCTTCGCGTCCCTCGTCGCGGTCGTGCCGGCTCTTGTCGCGGTGACGTCGCTCCTTGCGGTCGTCAGCCCTGTCCCTGACCTTGGCGGCCTTCTTGCGGTCGGGCGTGATCTTCGTGTCGTGGTTCGGCGAGACGGCTGCGCGCTCACGAGGCTTGTCGCCGTCGCCGCCGTCCCTGCCGTCGCGGTCCTTGCCGTCGCGGTCGTGGTCGCGGCCGTCCTTGCCGTCGCGGTCGTGGTCGCGGCCGTCCTTGCCGTCACCGTCCTCGCCGTCACCGTCCTCGTCTTCGCCGTCGCCGTCCGCGCCGTCCTTGCCGTCGTCGTCGTCAGCCAGCCCGGCCACCACCGCCGCAGCCGCCACGGCCTCACCGGCCGCCTCGGCCGCCTCGTCCGCCGCCTCCTCCACGTCCTTGGCGGCGGCCACCGCGTCCTCCGCGGCGTGCTGCGCCTGCCCCGCGGGACCGAGCGCCGCCTCGATCGGGTCCCGTCCGGCCTCGAGGGCGGCCTCGGCTGCCTGGGCCGCGGCTTCGGCGGCCGCCTGCGCGGTGTCGGCCGCCCGGTCGGCGAGGCCCGCTCCCTGGTCGGCGTCCGCAGCGGCCTCCGTCGCCTCCTCGGCGGCCCCGTCCGCCACCCGCACGGCATTGTCAGCAGGCCTGGTCTCGATGTCGTCGGCCAACCTCGCGGCCTTCGCCGCGCTGTCGGTGGCGACCTCAGCGTGCTCGGCGGCCACCTCCGCCGTCTGCCCGGCGAACGTCGCCGCGACCCGGGCTCGACCCGCAGCGTCGAAGGCGAGCAGCACCACGTCGGGCACACCCTCGCCGTCGGGAGGTGTCGGGGGGTCTGGCAGCGGGATCGGCCTCGGTCCGCTCGGCGACGGAACCGGCGCCGGCGTCGGCTGCGGGAAGGGAACGTCCGGCAGGGCTGGAACGGCCGGCGGGGCCGGAACGTCTGGCGAGGCCGCTATGGGCACGACCGCGCCGCCCGGCAACGGTCCCTGACCGGGCGTGGGCTGGGGTCGCGACGGACCCGGCGGCGGGAATGTCTGCCGTGGCGGCGCGGGGATGACAACGGGTGCCGGCGCATCAGGCGGCGCCGAGCTAAGCGCGGGGGCGCTGCCGGGCGTCGGTGCCAGCTGACCGGCGCCGACGAGACCGAGACTGGCCAACGCGCTGGCGCTGAGCAGCGCGAGCACGACGGTTGCCGCACCGGTCGTACCGCCGACCTCCGCCACCACGCGCTTCCTGCGAACCCTGCTCATGCTCCTCGACAATGTTGCCCCGAGACATTTACGACCATGCGTCGTGATCGTTTCACTGTATGTACCAGATCCTCCGGTCAGCAGCGCTGTTTCGGTGAACTTCGGACCACTCCGCGTAGTACTGGAGTGCCGGAGCGTGGTCGTGATGCATTTCTCACCAAGGCGGGCGACCGTCGGCAGGGACGGCACGCCTGTTGGCAGGAAATCGCGCGACCGGTGTCGGTGCCCCTCGCTAGGGTGACAGCACCCAAGGAGGCTCATGCTGCTGACACCCCGACCGGTCACCCAGTCCGCGCTGTGGCTCGCGCTCGTGACGGTATACGTCGTGTGGGGGTCCACATACCTCGCGATCCGGGTGATCGTCGAGACCTCCCCGCCGCTGCTGTCCATGGGGGTCCGCTTCGTGCTGGCCGGGCTCATCCTCGGTCTGGTGCTCGCGCTCCGTCATGGGCCCTCGGTCCTGAAGGTCGACCGGCGGGCGCTGGGGTCAGCGGCACTCGTCGGCACCCTGCTCCTGCTGTGCGGCAACGGCGGCGTGGCCGTCGCCGAGCAGACCGTGCCGTCGGGCCTGGCCGCCCTGCTGGTGTCCGCCGTCCCGCTGTGGCTGGTGTGCATGCGCCGCATCGCCGGAGACGTCCCGCGCCGCATGACGGTGGTGGGGACGGCCCTCGGCTTCGCCGGGATCGCCGTGCTCGCCCGTCCGGGTGGCCACGACACCGGGGGCGAGCCGGTCGAGCTCTGGGGCGTGCTGCTCGTCCTGTTCGCCACCGTCTGCTGGGCGTTCGGCTCCTTCTTCACCGCACGGCTGCCGATGCCCGGCAACGCGTTCGTCGCCACCACCTACGAGATGCTGGTGGCGGGGGCGCTGATGCTGGTCGTCGGCTCCGCCCGCGGGGAGCTGGACGGCTTCGCCCTCGGCGACGTCCCCGGCGAGGCGTGGGCATGGCTGGCCTACCTGGTCGTCTTCGGGTCGCTGGTTGCCTTCTCGTCGTACGTCTGGCTCCTCCACCACGCCCCGATCTCCCTGGTCGCGACCTACGCCTACGTCAACCCGGTCGTGGCCGTGGCGCTCGGCGCCATCGTGCTCAGCGAGCCGGTCACGCTCGCGATCGTCGGCGGTGGAGCGATCGCGGTGACCGGCGTCATGCTCGTGGTAAGTACCGAGCGCCGCCGTGCCACGCCGGCCACTGCACCGGCCGATGCGCAGGTGCCGCGCGAGGTAATCGGCTGACGTCGGCGTTCGCGACCCGGGAAGGGGTGGTAGACCTTCCGCCATGGCCCGCTTGGTGCTCGGTCCGCTGCTGCGCCACGTGGGCGAGCAGGACGCGACCGTCTGGGTCGAGACCGACGCGCCCTGCACGGTCGGGGTCCTGGGACACCAGGAACGCACCTGGAACGTCGCGGGGCACCACTACGCGCTCGTGTGCATCGAGGGGCTGGAGCGGGGGAGCAGCACGCCGTACGACGTGCGGCTGGACGGCGAGGTCGCCTGGCCGCCCGCTGGCTCGGCCTATCCCCCGCCTCGGATCCGCACGATCGCACCCGGCCGCCCGCTGCGCCTGGTGTTCGGCTCCTGCCGCTACTCGCGGCCCGAGGCCGTCAGGGACGACCCGCACTTCGACGCCGACGCGCTCGACGCCTACGCGCAACGAATGACCCGGATGCCCGACGACCGCTGGCCGGACGCACTGGTGCTGCTCGGCGACCAGGTCTACGCCGACGAGACCTCGGCCCGGACCAAGGAACGGATCCGCGCCAAGCGCGACATCACCGTGGCGCCCTATGACCAGGTGGCCGACTTCGAGGAGTACACCTGGCTCTAC
>JBOGDY010000273.1:0-3759 GCA_050742955.1 Actinomycetes bacterium
CGGCCGCACCGCGCGCCTCACGGCCCCGCAGGCGGCGCCGGCGGCGCGAGGGCCGGCGCACGGGTTGCTCGGGGCGGGGCGGCATCACGATGTACCGCTGGTCGGTGGCCGTGTCCTTGCGGGAGAGGATGCGCATGGCCTGGTCGAACTTCTCGACCGATCGCGACTCGGAGAGCTCCTCGTGCCGGCGCAGCCAGCGCGGGATGAAGTAGGCAGCCCACATGACGATGATGCCGGCGTAGATCACCCCACTCCCCACGCCAGGAACGGTAGGGGCGCGAACGGCCCGGCACACGCACCGTGAGCGGTGTGTCGCCCGTTCAGTTGTGAGGCGGGTGTGACACCTGTGACTTCAGGTGGGCCGGTCGTGGGCCGGTCGCACGGCACGCCACCGGGCCACCATGCCCTCGGGCACCTCCTCGGCGGTAATGGCGAACGACCGGTGGTCGCGCCACCCGCCGGCGATGTGCAAGAGCTGCAGCCGGATGCCCTCGTCGCGGAAACCGAGCTTCTCGACAACCCGGAGCGAGGCGACGTTCTCCGGCCTGATGTTGACCTCGATGCGGTGCAGCCCGACAGTGCGGAAGCAGTGGTCGACGGCCATGGCCACCGCTGTCGGCATGACACCGCGCCCCGCGATCCGCTCGTCGACCCAGTAGCCGAAGTGCGCCGAGCACAGCGACCCCCAGGTGATGCCGCCGACCGTGAGCTGCCCGGCGAGCCGGCCCTCGTAGGTGACCACGAACGGCAACGTCTGGCCGCGTCGCGCCTGCGCCCGCAGCTGGCGGACCATCGCGCCGAAGCCGATCGCGGTGGCCGCGTCGCGGGGCGGGGTGGCCTCCCACGGCCCGAGCCACTCCCGGTTGCGGCTGCGGACCTCGAGCCAGGCCGCACGGTCCCCGCGACGGATCGGCCGCAGCGCGACCGGTCCCTCGTGCAGGGTCGACGGCCAGCCCGTGATCAGTGGTCACCCCCGCGCATCTGGTCGACGGCGTGTCGCAGCACCGGCCCGAGCACCGCGAGCCCGTCCCGGACACCGCCCGGCGAGCCGGGCAGGTTGACCACCAGCGTCGGGCCCGCCAGGCCTGCGACACCGCGGGACAGGCAGGCCGTGGGCACCCCGTGCTCGACGCCATAGGCGCGCAGTGCCTCCGCGATGCCCGGCACCTCCTTGTCGAGGACCCGACGGGTCATCTCCGGGGTCTCGTCGGTCGGCGAGATGCCGGTGCCTCCGCTGGTCAAGACCACGTCGTACGACGATGCCACCGCCTCCCGCAGGGCAGCGACCACGGGCTCACCATCGGGCACCACCCTGGGCCCGTCCGTGGCGAACCCCAGCTGCGTGAGGCCGTCGACGAGGACCGGCCCGGTGCGGTCCTCGTAGACCCCGGCGGAGGCGCGGTTGCTGATGCTCATGACCAGGGCCCTCACGAGCCGGCCTCGGCGCTGCGTCGCCATGAGCCGGTCTTGCCGCCGGTCTTCTCCTCGACCCGGACGTCGCTGATCACGGCGGCCGGGTCGACGGCCTTGACCATGTCGACCAGTGCGAGACCGGCGACGGCCACGCAGGTGAGCGCTTCCATCTCGACGCCGGTGCGGTCCGCGGTGCGCACGGTGGCCGAGACGAGAACCGCGTCGTCATCGACCCGCAGGTGGACGTCGACGCCGTGGATCGCGATCGGGTGGCACAGCGGCACCAGGTCGGGGGTGCGCTTGGCCGCCTGGATGCCGGCGATGCGGGCGACCGCCAGGGCGTCACCCTTGGGCACCGCACCCGTGCGCAGCAGGGTCACGACCTCGGCCGAGACCAGGACCCGGCCGGTGGCGGTGGCGGTCCGGACCGTCACGTCCTTGCCGGAGACGTCGACCATCCGGGCGGCACCGCTGCTGTCGAGGTGCGGGAGGTCGGACGTCACCGCGACCACCATGGGCACGACCCTGCCGGTCTCACGTCAGCCGCCGCTCGAGCACCATCACCTCGACCGTTCCGCCCGGCGGCACCTGGGTGGTCGCCTCGGGAACGACGATCAGCGCGTTCGACTGGGCCAGGTCCCCGACCAGGTGCGAGCCGGGGCCGCCGACCGGGCGGACGACGTAACGGCCCTCCTCGACACCCAGCCATCCGCGGGCGAACTGCCGCTTGCCCGCGGGCGAGGTGAGCGGACCCTGGCAGGTGGCCCGCACGACCGGGCGCTGCAACGGCTCGACGCCGAGCATCCGCCGGATCACCGGGCGGACGAAGACCTCGAAGGACACGAAGGAGCTCACCGGGTTCCCGGGCAGCGTGATGATGGGTGTGCGGTCGGGACCTACTGTCCCCCATCCCTGCGGCTTGCCCGGCTGCATCGCCACCGCGTCGAAGGTGACGGTGCCCAGCCGCGACAGGACCTCTTTCACCACGTCGTAGGCGCCGACGCTGACCCCTCCGCTGGTCAGCACCAGGTCGGCCCGGATGAGCTGGTCCTCGATCGCGTCCAGCAGCAGCTTGGGCTGGTCGGGGACGATGCCGACGCGGAAGGCGAGCGCTCCCGCCTCACGTGATGCGGACGTGAGGATGTAGGAGTTGGACTCGTGGATCTGCCCGGCGGCGGTCGGCTGGCCCGGCTCGACCAGCTCGCTGCCGGTCGAGAGGATCACCACCCGCGGCCGCGGTCGCACCTGCACCCGGTCACGGCCCACGGCGGCCAGCAGCCCGAGCTGACCCGGCCCCAGCCGGGTGCCGGCGCCGAGGACGACGTCACCGGCGCGGACGTCCTCGCCCTGCCGACGGATGAAGGAACCCGGCTCCGGCCGTTCCCGCACGCTCACCGCCGCCAGCCCCCGGTCGGTCCACTCCAGCGGCACGACCGCCTCCGCGCCGGCCGGGATCGGCGCACCGGTCATGATCCGCACCGAGAGGCCCGGCTGGACGCTGTAGGCCGAGGCCGCACCGGCCGCCACGTCACCGACCACGGGCAGCTGGGCGGGGGTCTGCTCGGTGGCCGACCCGACGTCCTCGAGCCGCACCGCGTAGCCGTCCATGGAGGCGTTGTCGAACGGCGGCAGGTCGACCCCGGCGACCACATCGTCGGTGAGGATGCAGCCGTGCGCGTCCAGCAGCTGAAGGTTCAATGGCGCGATCGGCTCGATGCCCTCGAGCAGGTCGGTCAGGTGCTGGTCGACGGTCTTCATCGGCGCGGTGTCACGTCCCATCCGGTCGGCGCTGCATCACGAACTCGTCCAGCCAGGCCCGGAACTCGGGCCCGAGGTCGTCACGCTCGGCGGCCAGGCGGACCACCGTCTTGAGGTAGTCGAGCCGGTCGCCGGTGTCGTAGCGGCGCCCGCGGAACACCACGCCGTGGACCGGGCCCCGGTCCTGCGACCCGGCGAGCTCGCGAAGCGCGTCGGTCAGCTGGATCTCACCACCGCGCCCGGGCGCCGTGGTGCGCAGCACGTCGAAGACCTCGGGCCCCAGCACGTAGCGCCCGATGATCGCCAGGTCGCTGGGTGCGTCCTCGACCGGCGGCTTCTCCACGAGGTCGTCGATGCGCACGACGTCGTCGTCGTCGGTCGCCGTCACCGCCGCGCATCCGTAGAGGCTGATCTGCTGACGGGGCATCTGCATGAGGGCCACCACGCTGCCGCCGTAGCGGGCCTGGACGTCGAGCATCGTCGACAGCAGCGGGTCGCGAGGGTCGATGAGGTCGTCCCCCAGCAGCACGGCGAACCGCTCGTTGCCCACGTGCCGGGCCGCGCACAGCACGGCGTGGCCGAGGCCCC
>JBOGDY010000274.1:0-3756 GCA_050742955.1 Actinomycetes bacterium
GCCAGCGAGGACGAGAACCCCGAGCTGTTCTGGGCCCTGCACGGCGGCGGCGGCAACTTCGGCGTCGCCACCTCGTTCACGTTCCGGCTCGACCCGGTGCCCGGGGTGACGGCGGCGCTATTGCTGTGGGCGCCCGGCTCCGGGCCGACGGTGCTGCGCCGCCACCGCGACCTGATCGAGGCAGCGCCGAACGAGGTCAGCGGAGGCTTCATCTACCTGACCGGGCCGCCCGAGGAGTTCGTCCCCGCCGAGCTCGTCAACGGGCTGGCGTGCGCGGCGTTCGTCATCTACGCCGGGCCCGAGGAGGAGGCGCGGCCGTTCATCGACCCGATGCTCGCCCTCGCGCCGGACGGCCAGATGATCGTCGAGGTCCCCTACGCCGAGCTGCAATGCATGATCGACGACCCCCCGGGCTACCGCAACTACTGGTCCGCCGAGCACCTCTCCGAGCTGCCGGACGAGGCGGTGGACGCCTTCTGCGCGCGGGCCGACGACATGATCGTGCCCTCGCCGTCCCAGCACGTGGTGTTCCCCCAGGGCGGGCTCGCCGCCCGGCAGGGCCACGAGTGGCCGACACCGTTCCGCAGCGCGCCCTGGGTCGTGCACCCCTTCGGCCTGTGGGAGGACCCGGCCGACGACGAGCGGGCCCGGCAGTGGGCGCGGGACATCCGTGCCGACGTGCAGCCCTGGGCCACCGGCGCGGTCTACCTCAACTTCATCGGCGACGAGGGTGAGGACCGCGTCGCCGCCGGGTTCGGCAAGCACTACCAGCGCCTGGCGCGGGTCAAGGCCGAGCACGACCCCGACAACGTGTTCCACCTGAACCACAACATCCGGCCCGCCGAAACCCTCCCCGGCATCCCCGGCCCCCGGTAGGTCGCCCTCCCGGCTGGCGGGCACTGCGCCCAGGGACTGCGCCCGGGAAGCTGCGGAGCTGAGGGGCATCGAAAGCACTCCAGTTCCGCAACCCGCCATGCGGAGCACCTGCACCAGCCTGCCCACCCGGAAGCTGCGGAGCTGAAGTGCAGTGAAAGCACTTCGGCTCCGCAACCCGCCATGCGGAGCACCTGCACCAGCCTGCCCACCCGGAAGCTGCGGAGCTGAAGTGCAGCGAGAGCACTTCGGCTCCGCAACCCGCCACCCCGAAAAACGGGGTGTGGATGATGTCGACCGGCGGAAAATGGCCTGTTGACGACGCCGGAAAGGGGTTACCGCGCGGCGATCCTCGGGTCATGCCTCGCACATCCGCAGTCCCCCTCAAGGTCCAGTTCACCGAGCTCGCCGCCCGGCAGAACGGCGTGCTGAGCCGCAAGCAGATCTCGGCTCTCGGCGGCGACCCGCACCTCATCGCGCGGCGGAGGGCCGCGAAGGTCTGGCAGGCGGTCGGCCCCCATGTCGTCGTGCTGCACACCGGTCCGCTCTCACCCCAGCAGCAGCGATGGGCAGCCGTGCTGCATGCCGGCGCGAGTGCAGCGCTGTTCGGGCTCAGTGCCCTCCAAGCGGACGGGCTCCGGGGGTTCGACAGCCCGGTGCTGCACGTGGTCGCGGTCCATGGCAAGGGGCGGCGCGAGCTGGAGTCCGAGCACGTCCACATCAAGGTCCACGAAAGCCTCCACCTGGGACCCGAGCGCGTGCATCCGACGCGGACGCCGCCGAGGCAGCGGCCGGCGAGGGCGGCTGTCGACGCCGCGTCGCTGGCGACCACCGACGGACGCGCCCGCGCGGTGATCGCGGCCGTCGTGCAGCAAGGGCTGGTCCGGCCCGCCGACCTGCGCCTGGCCGTCCTCGCCGACCCGACGCTTCCCGGGCGGGCCCTGATTCTCGAGACGGTCGGCGACGTCGCGGGCGGCGCCCATTCGTTGCCCGAGCTGGAGTGGAACCGCGGCCTCCGACAGATCGGGCTGCCCACCCCCACCCGCCAGCGCAAGGTCCGGCACGCCAACGGGTACTGGTACCTCGATGCCGACTTCGACGAGTGGCTCGTCACCGTCGAGATCAACGGAGCCCAGCACCTCGACCACCTGTCGCGCGACGTGGACGACGAGCGCCGCTTCGTGGTGTCGGCCGGCGGCCGGCTGATGGTCGACATCGCCTCCTACGTCGTCCGCCGCGAGCTCGACCGGGCGATGCTCCGGACAGCCCGGGCACTGGGGTCACGCGGATGGCAGCCGGACGAGATCGTCACCGGCCGACTCCAGCGCCTGGCCGACAGTCGGGGCGAGGCGCTGTGGCTGCCACCGCTGGTGGTGCCGGACCTGTCGCCGTCTGCCTGACCTCCCCCAACCTGCGGAGCTCAAGTGCGTCGAACGACCGTCAGCCCCGCAGCCCGACACGCAGGCGCCCCGAAGCAGGCCCACCCCGAGAAGCTGCGGAGCTCAAGTGCGTCGAATGCACTTGAGCTCCGCAGCTTCTTGGGGGCTGGCCAGCTGGCCGGGCTGACCGCGGGCTGGCGGGGATCCGCCACTTCCGTTGCGACACAGCCCCGCCAGCCAAGATGTGCCGGCCGGCGACCGGTCAGTCGGTGACCACCGCCCTGAGGACGTCGACGTTGGCGGCCGACCGGGCCGGGCCGACGGCGGCGAGCACGCCGGCGACCGCAGCGGCCACGACGTACAGCAGCACCTGCACGGTCGGGACGGCGACCTCGGAGATGCCCTGGCCCTTGAGCGACTGCGCCAGCGCCATGCCCAGCCCCACCCCGAGTCCGGCGCCGGCAGCGGCGCCGATCAGCGAGATGACCACCGACTCCCAGCGCACCATGGCCCGCACCTGTCCGCGGGTCATGCCGACCGCGCGGAGCAGGCCCAGCTCACGGGTCCGCTCGAAGACCGACAGCGCCAGGGTGTTGACGATGCCGAGGAGGGCGATGATGACCGCCAGCAGCAGCATCACCGACACGAAGGTGAGCAGCTGGTCGACGATGCCGCCGATCTCCTGCTCGTAGCCCTTCTGGTCGAGCACCTTGGCGTCGGGGTTGCTGGCCAGGGCCGCGGTGATGCGGTCCTGCACGGTTCCGACGTCGGCGCCGTCCGCCACGATCACGAGAGTGCTGGCGTCGAGCCGGTCCGCGGCGTTGGCCTCGTGCGTGGCCTGGCTGATCAGGTAGTTGCTGTCCAGGTACTCCTTGTTGTCGAACACGCCCCGGACCTGCAGCTCCTGCTTGCCGGTCGACGCGAACTCGACGGGCACGGTGTCGCCGACCTTCCACCCGTTCGCCTTGGCGGTTTCGGTGGCCACGAGGACGCCGTCGTCCCCGAGGTCCTTGGCCGCACCGGACGTGACCTCGAGGTTCAGCACATCCTCGACCGTCGCCGGGTCCACCGAGGAGTAGAACGACCCGGCACCGTCGAACCTGGCCTCGCCGAACGAGGTCGGTGACGCGACATCGACGCCCTCCACGCCGGCCACGACCTTCGAGGCCTCCGGGCTGAAGCCGCTCCCGGTGGCACTGGCCGGTGTGACGAACAGATCGGCGTTCGACGAGTCGCCGATGATCGTCCCGAAGGACGCCTTCAGCGACGAGGCGAACACACCCATGCTCACGACCAGGGTCAGGCCGATCATCAGGGCCGCCGCGGTCGACGCGGTGCGACGCGGGTTGCGCATCGCGTTCTGCCGGGCCAGGTCGCCCTGCACCCCGCGCCACCGCAGCGGCGACCCGATGACCGAGGCCAGGGGACGCGCGCCCAGCGGGGCGAGGATGATGACGCCGAACAGCGTGGCCCCGATACCGGCCAGCACCAGGGTGCCGCCGCC
>JBOGDY010000275.1:0-3753 GCA_050742955.1 Actinomycetes bacterium
TGAGCGGGGCCGGCCTGCTGCTGGCGGCCACGGCCGGTGCCGTCGGCGCGCGCCGGCGCATCGCGCAGAGCGCGTTCGGCTGGCGGCAGCCGGCGGCCGTGCTGGTCGTCCTCGCGGCGGCGACGGTTCCGCTGACCGCGGCCGCGTTGTGGGTGGTGCGCGGCGCCGACACCCCGCTCGAGCGCCGCGACCCGGTCCTGCTGCCGGCGTTCATCGCCGAGGAGGGCGACCAGGCCGACCGGCCACGCACCGTCGTGCTGCGCGCCCGCGGCGACGGGCGTCTCTCCTACGCGGTGCTGCGGGCCGACGGCCCCCGGATCGGAGATGCGGAGACCGCCACCCCCGCCGACGCGCGGACCGGGCTGGACGGGGTGGTGGCCGACCTGACGTCGGGGCGGGGGAGCGACGCCGCGGCGCGCCTGGTGCCCTACGGCGTGCGCTTCGTGCTCGTCGGGCGGCCGGTCGACACCGAGCTGGCGCGTGCCCTGGACAGCGTGCCGGGCCTGGTCCGGGTGAGCGGACCCGAGGGCGCCGTCGTCTGGAAGGTCGGCTACCCGACCGGTCGCCTGCTGGTGCTGTCTCCCGCGGCGGACTCCGACGACGGCTCCACCGGCCACGGCTCCACCGGCCACCGGGTCACGGCCGCCCGGGTGCTCCCCTCCGGGGCCGTGGACGCCGTGGCCCGGGTCCCCGCCGGGGGTGACGGCCGCCTCCTGGTGGTCGCGGACCGGCGGGACGCCGCGTTCCGGGCCACGCTCGACGGCCGCCGCCTGCCGGAGGTGACCTACGACGGCTGGGCCCAGGCGTTCGAGCTGCCGGCGTCGGGCGGGCGCCTCGAGCTCGACTACGACGACGAGCGGCGGCGGCTGCAGCTGTGGGCGCAGGCGACGGCCGTGCTGCTGGCCGCACTGCTCGCACTGCCCTCGGCGCGGCCCGAGGACGACCCGGACGACAGCGACGGGGGCGCCGGCGAGATGGCCGCCCCGCGGGAGCGGGACGCCACGTCCCCCGGGGGCCGGCGATGAGCCGCCCGCGGCTCTCCCTCATGGCCGTGGTCACCGTCGTGGCTGCCGTCGTCGGAGTGGCCACGGCCGTCCCCGCGCCCGAGCCGGAGGCGGCCAAGGTCCCGAAGCCGGTCAGGGCACCGGTCGCCCTCACCCGCGGTGTCTGCCCCGACCCTGGCGGCGGTGCCGGGTCCCAGACCCGGGTGGCGATGGCCGCTCCCGGCCCGGTCGGCTCGGGCGGGTCCTCGGGCGAGTCATCGGGCCCGATCCCGGCGGGTCGGGCCGAGCTGGTCGACCTCGGCGGGTCCGGGTCGCCGCACGCCATCCTGGCCCGGGCGTCGGCCACGGCCCTCGCCGCCGCCGATCCCGAGCCACCGCTCGTCGCCACGGCGGCACGCGGGCTGGCGCCGGGCTTCGCCGCATCGATGGTCACGCGGGTCCCGTCGGGAGACCTGCGTGGCCTGCTCGGGACGCCCTGCCTGGCACCGGGCACCGACTTCTGGTTCGTCGGCAGCGGGGCCGTGGTCGGGCAGCGCGGCCGTGTCTACCTGACCAATCCCGAGACCGCGCCGGCCGTCGCCGACGTCACGCTCTACGGACCCGACGGTCCCATCGACGCACCCGCCGGACGCGGTGTCTCGGTGGCGGCGGGCGGGCAGGAGGTGCTGCTGCTCGACGCGCTGGCCCCCGAGCAGGAGAGGCTCGCGGTGCACGTGCAGGTGCACCAGGGTCGGCTGTCCGCGGCCCTCCGGGACCAGCAGGTGGCGGGGCTGGACCCGCGCGGGTCGGACTGGGTGCAGCCGGCGGCCGCACCGGCGCGGCGGGTCGTGGTCCCCGGTGTTCCCGGCGGTGCCGGCGAGCGACGGCTGCAGGTGCTGGTCCCTGGGAGGTCCGACGCGATCGTGCGGGTCCGGCTGCTCGGCGTGGACGGCTCGTTCGCACCGGCCGGCCTCGACGTCGTGGAGTCCACGGCCGGGGCGGTCGGCGACGTCGACCTCGCCCCGCAGATCAAGGGTGAGGAGGTCGCACTCGAGCTCAGCTCGGACGTGCCGATCACCGCAGGTCTGCTCGCCCGCGTCGGTGGCACGGACGGCCGGCTCGTGGAGCTCGGCTACGGTGCCACGGCCCTCCCGCTGACCGCCGCGGCCCCGGGGGTGGTGCCCGACGTACGACGGGGTGCGACGACCCGCAGCCTGCTGACGATGGCGGCGCCCGGGAAGGAAGCCACGGTCGAGGTAGCACCGATGGCTCCGGCGACCGGAACGCCGGTGACCGTGGAGGTCCCCCCCGGGCGTCAGGTCAGCCTCGACCTCTCGGAGGTCAGTGAGGACGCCGCGTTCGCAGTGACCGTGGTCCCGACGCCCGGGTCGGGGCCGGTCGTGGTCAGCCGGGCCATCACCGAGGCCGAGAGCCGCGGCCCGTTGCTGACCAGCTCACCGGTGCTGCCGGGTCGCTTCACCGTGCCGGTCCCCGCGGTCGTCGCCGACCTGTCCACAGGCTTGCGTTCCCGCGACTGACCGTGGCCCCGAGCGCTGGTCAGTCGCTGCCGTAGTCGGGGTCGACGGTCTCCGGCGGAAGGCCGAGCAGCTCACCCACCAGCTCGACGACGACGTCGTGGACGAGCGTCGCGCGGGCCCGGGGGCCGGCGGCCCGCCGTTCGACGGGCCGCCGGTAGACGACGACCCTCCCTGCACGGGTCCCGGACGCGGGTTGGCTGCGGCCGAGCGGGACCGGCCCGTCGGCGGCGTCCGTGGGCGGCGGCACCTCCTCCACGATGAACTCGACGTCGCGCAGCTGGTCGTCCCAGCGGATGCTGAGGCGCTCGACGGCGTCGAGCACGAGCTCGTCGAAGGTCTGCGACCGGCTGCGCGACACCGGAACCGCGGCCGGCGCGAGGCCACCGCGCAGCCCGCGGCCCCTCCGGTCGCGGTGGCGAGGTGGCATCCGGCGAGGCTATCGGCCGGGCCGGCCGGCGACGCGCCGACCGACATCCACCGTCGTGTCCGCCCCGGTCGCTACCGTCTGCCGTCGTGAGCCCTGTTCGTCGCTGCTCGCGGACCGCGTGCGGCCGCCCTGCCGTCGCCACGCTCACCTATGTCTACGCCGACTCCACCGCCGTGCTCGGCCCGCTGGCGACCTTCGCCGAGCCGCACTGCTATGACCTGTGCACCGCCCACTCCGAGCGGCTGACGGCCCCCCGCGGGTGGGAGGTGGTCCGGCTCGCGCCCGACCCCGGCGCTCTGAGCCCCAGCAGCGACGACCTCGTGGCACTGGCCGACGCGGTGCGCGAGGCTGCCCGCCCGGTCCCCGCAGATCCCGGTGACCAGGCGGTCGAGGTGGGCCGTCGCGGCCACCTGCGGGTGCTGCGGACCCCGGACGCCTGAGGGCCGGCGGGGCCACCGTCGGGTTTGCCCGAGAATCGCCGTCTCCTCAAGGTCCACTGGCCCGTTGCCGATGCAACGTCGTCATCCAGCGAGCCGGTCCCGGTCGACCCTTCATCGCCATGCTGTCGTCCTCCCGACCGGGAACGGCCTGCCGGACCAGACCTGGCAGCACGGTCCAGCCCTTCCCCGGCCTCACATCGGAGTCTCGCAATGGCACGCTCCAGCACGGTTGCCCGCAGCCATGCCCCCCTCGGATCCCTGACCCAGCGCGGCGCTCGAGCCGGGGCGCACTGCCGCGCCTGCGGGAGCGACCGGGTCACCCGGATCGCGATGTCCCTCACCGACGGCTCGCCCGTGCAGTTCAC
>JBOGDY010000276.1:0-3751 GCA_050742955.1 Actinomycetes bacterium
CGGACGGGCGGCGGCCGGGCCTACTCCTGCCGCCCGGTGACGACCATGCGCTCGCCGGCTCGTTGAGGCGTTGGTTGTGTGACCCGGCCCTGCGCAGCGGCCTCCGCGACGCGGCCAGTCACCGTCGAGCTGGGCTGACCGGCTGGTCGGAAACCGCTGACCGGGTAGGTCGCGTCCTGGTGAAGGTGGCCGCATGAGCCGGTCCGCGTGGAGGTCCGTGCGCCTTGCCGTCGGTGCGGCGGTCCTCGGTGCGGTGCTGTGGCGGACGGGGACCGGTCCCTTCGTCGGCGGCCTCCGCTCGCTCGACCTGTGGACGCTCGCACTCGGCGCGGCCCTCGCGGTTCCGGTCACCATTGCGTGCGCGTGGCGCTGGCATCTTGTCGCGAGGGAGCTGGGCGTCGGGGTCGACATGGGGCCCGCGGTGGCCTCCTGCTACCGCGCCCAGTTCCTCAACACGACCCTGCCGGGCGGGATCGTCGGTGATGTGCACCGCGGCGTGCGCCACGGGCGGGACGCAGGCGACGCAGGACGCGGACTGCGGGCCGTCGTGTGGGAGCGGCTCGCGGGCCAGGTCGTGCAGGTCGCCATCGCGATTGTGGTCCTGCTGCTCCTCCCGTCGCCCGTGCGCTCGTCCGTGCCGGCGATGCTCGGCGTGCTGGCTGCGGGGTTCGTGGCTGCTGCCTTGGTGGTCCGGCAGGTTCCTCTGACCGGCCGGATCTCGTCAGTATCGCGGATGCTGCGAGCGGTGCGAGACGACGTTCGGTCCAGTCTCCTGGTCCGGCGCGTCTGGCCGGGAGTGGTGCTCGCCACGACGGTGGCCGTGGCGTTTCACCTCTCGACGTACTTCGTCGCGGCACGGGCTGTCGGCGTCACGACTTCCCCGTTGAAACTTCTCCCGTTGGCGCTACTCGTGCTCCTCGCGGCGGGGCTGCCACTGAACATCGCAGGCTGGGGACCGCGCGAGGGCATGGCCGCCTGGTCGTTCGGTGCCGCAGGTCTGGGTGCCGACCAGGGTGTCGCCACTGCTGTGGCGTACGGGGTCATTGTGCTCGTCGCCAACCTTCCCGGTGCGGTCGTCCTGGTGGTGGCATCGGGTCGTCGTGGCGACGTTCGCTCGGTGGAGCCATCGCCGTCGGGGCAGCCCCACGTCGCCGAGGGAGACCGGGCCCATGGGTGAGCGCCCCTACACGATCCTGAGCTGCGGCATGTCTCTCGACGGGTACCTCGATGCTGCCACGAAGGAGCGGCTGGTGCTGTCCAACGAAGTAGACCTCGAGCGGGTGGACGCAGTCCGCGCGCAGTGCGACGCGATCCTGGTAGGGGCCGCGACCGTGCGGAACGACAACCCGCGCCTGCTCGTGCGCGAACCCGCGCTGCGTCAGCAGCGAAAGGCTCGCGGGCTGCGGGAGTCGCCGATGAAGGTGACCATCACGGGGCATGCCGATCTGGACGCGTGCAGCAAGTTCTTCGTGACCGGGGACAGTGAGAAGCTCGTCTACTGCGCCAGTCGGTCTGTCCCGAACGCGCACCAGCGGCTCGGTGCGGTGGCGACCGTGATCGACGGTGGCCAGCCGGTGGACCTCTCGCAGGTGGTGAAGGACCTGCACGACCGCGGCGTTCGACGGCTGATGGTCGAAGGTGGCGGACGGGTCCACACCCAGTTCCTGACCGCCGACCTCGCCGACGAGCTGCACCTGGTGATAGCGCCGTTCTTCGTCGGAAACTCGCGCGCGCACCGCTTCGTCGGTGACGGCGCGTTCCCCTGGAATCCCGGCCACCGGGCCCACCTCGCGGAGACCCGGCAGATCGGAGACGTGGTGCTGCTGCGCTACGCCTTGTCCTCGCGGTTCGTCGCGACATCCTGAGAAGGAGCACCGCGTGCTGTCACCAGTCACACCCGCCACCGTCCGCGGCCAGATCCAGGTGCCGCTGCGCCTCGACGACGGCTACGTCACGAACGCCCGGGTGATCGGTTTCGAAGGCCTCTGTGACGGACGAGAGCACGTCGCGCTCGCGCTCGGTGACCGCGCGGTGGACAGCCCCACCGGGACGGCGGCCGTCCCGCTGGTGCGGCTGCACAGCGAGTGCCTGACCGGGGATGTCTTCGGCAGCCAGCGCTGCGACTGCGGTCCGCAGCTGCGGGAAGCGGTCGAACGCATCTCCGACGCCGGTGGCTATTTGCTGTACCTGCGGCAGGAGGGGCGAGGCATCGGCCTGTACAACAAGCTCGAAGCCTACGCCTTGCAAGATGCGGGTCTGGACACCTACGAGGCGAACCTGGCCCTTGGTTTCGCGAAGGACGAACGTGACTACACCGTCGCGGCACAGATGCTGCTTGCACTAGGGGTAGACCAGCTCGATCTGCTCACGAACAACCCCGACAAGGCGGCACAGCTGCAAGCCGCGGGAATCCGCGTCAACAGCCGCGTGCCGACCGGGCTGCACCTGTCGCCTGTCAACGGCCGATACCTTGCGGCGAAAGCGTGGCGGGGACAACACTTTCTGGGCATCGCACATTCGTCACGTAGTGGGGATAGACCGAGGCGAAGCTGGTCGTGAAGGTCCTGCTCACTCATTTGAGCGTAGTACCGCGGCCAGCCAGGTGGTGATGGCGGCGCGGATCGCGGGTGCGTCCTTCTTCAGAGAGTGGTCGCCCGACACCACGACCAGGGTGATCCCGCTGGGCAGGGTCTTGGGTTGGCACGGTCACGGTCGTGAGCTCTGGAAGTCGGGACCTCTCAGGGCGGCCCGGCGGGTGTAGCGGGAAGGCCAGACACCACACCCCGGCTGCCCCGACGTCCCCAGCAGTCCGGCAGGCGACCCGGCCGCCGAATGAACGTCCGCCCACGATCAACGGGGTCGGGCTGTCACGCGGAGCCGATCGCCTTGGACGTCACGGCGGCCCTGATGGCGGCGCACCGGGTCGGCACCCTCGCGACCGCGGCGCTCCAAGTCGGATGCGCCCAGCGCGGCCTCGACATGACGGTCGAGCACACCAAGCAGCGCGAGCAGTTCGGCCGACCCCTCGGCTCCTTCCAGGCGCTCAAGCACCGGATGGTCGACATGCTGGTCCGGTCCAGATGTCCCGCGCGGGCGCCTGGGCCGCCATCCAGGCCCACGTCAACGACGATGGCCGTCGCGGCCGAGACGATCCAGCTGCACGGCGGCATCGCGATCACCTGGGAGCACGACGCCCACCTGGTCTTCAAGCGCGCCCAGGCGCTGCACCAGCTCTTCGGGTTGCCTCACCATCAGCGGGCAACCCTGCTGGGCTGATTTGGTCTGTTTCCACAGGTTTGCGAGTAGCGCGGGCTGTCCACAACGTGCTGGTCAGCCCACGATTTCCGCTCCAGATCTCCGTAGATTCGAGGCATGATCTCACGCGCCGACACCCTGCTCGATCGGGTGAGTCGGCGTGCCTCTGAACAGGCCCGTGCGGAGGCGCGGACGACGGTGGCGATGCTGGAATTCGCTGACGCCCGTCGGGCCGAGTACGAAGCCAGTGGCGACTCGCCGTACCGCGACCTCGAGCTCTCCTCGATCGCGCACGAGCTGGCGGTCGAGCTGCAGCTGAGTGTCCGGTCGGTTCAGAACCGCCTCCACGCCGCCCGCCTGGTGCGTGGGCGCGCACCGTCTGCGTGGTCGGCGTTCCTGACCGGGCGGATCGACAGCTACCGCGTGAGCATCATCAGTGCGGCGCTCATCGAACTACGCGACCCACGATCCGACGGGGTCGTCGACGAGCGCGTCG
>JBOGDY010000277.1:0-3741 GCA_050742955.1 Actinomycetes bacterium
GTCTACGCCACCGACTCGCTCCGGCCGTTCCTCTACCGGGTGCCCGCCGACGGCTACGCCACCGACGGAGTCGAGCCGCTGCCCGTGTTCCTCGACTTCACCGGCACCGCGCTCACCTACCAGGACGGCTTCAACGTCAACGGCATCGTCGCGACGCGCAACGGCCGCGCGCTGGTGCTCGCCCAGTCGAACACCGGCTCCCTCTTCCGCGTGTCGCTGCCGTCTCGTGACGTCGCCGCGATCGAACTGGGCGAGGCCGTGAGCGGCGACGGGCTGCTGCTGCGGGGCCGGAAGCTGTACGCCGTGGAGAGGCAGGGCGACCTTGGGTTCGTCGTGAAGATCCGGCTCGCCCGCGGACTGCTGTCGGGCACGGTGCGCAGCCGGACGACCGACCCCACCTTCAACGACCCGACGACCGCCGCCTTCGCGCGGGGCCGGATGCTCGTCGTGAACAGCCAGTTCGGGGAGCGGGCCGCCGGCGTCGAGCCGGACGACTTCACCGTGTCGAGCATCCCGCGTCCGTGACGGGGTTCGGCCGGATTAGGGTTCGGTGGTGCCCCTGACGTCGCTCCGGCCGCGCTACCTCAGCTTTCTGCTGACCGGTGGGGTGCTGGGCCTGGTCGCGACGTTCGTGGTCGTCCTCGGGCCCGGCGCCGACGTCGACGACCGCCGCCGCCTGCTGCTCTACCTGGGGGTGCTGTTCGTGGGCCTCGGCGCGCTGCTCGGCGGCGGTCTCGCGGTGCTGCTCGAGGCGCGCGGCAACCCGGCCGACCGCCACAAGTCCGCCCCCGACCAGGATGTCGCGGCAGGCGACGACACCGAGGACACGTAGACTCGCCACCGTGCCACGCGGCGACGGTCGGCTCGGTCACGACCTGCACCCCGGCGAGAAGGGCCCGCGGGACTCCTGCGGGGTCTTCGGCGTCTGGGCTCAGGGCCCCGACGGCGAGGAGGTCGCGAAGCTCACCTACTTCGGGCTCTACGCCCTGCAGCACCGCGGTCAGGAGTCGGCCGGGATCGCGGTGAGCAACGGCAGCCAGATCCTGGTCTACAAGGACATGGGCCTGGTGGCCCAGGTCTTCGACGAGGGCCACCTCAACGCGCTGAGGGGCCACCTGGCGATCGGGCACACGCGCTACTCCACCACCGGGTCGAGCGTCTGGGAGAACGCCCAGCCCACCTTCCGGGCCACGGCGGCGGGGTCGATCGCGCTGGGCCACAACGGCAACCTCACCAACACCCGCGACCTGGTCGAGCTGGTGGAGAAGCGTCGGGCCGACAGCGGACAGCTGCCCTACGACGACTCGGCACCCAGCGACGTGCGGCTGGCGGCTGCGCGTGCCGAGCGGCTGGCGATGCACAGCACGACCGACACCGAGATCATCACCGCGCTGCTCGCGTCGTACCCGGACAGGTCTTTGGAGTCCGCGGCTGTCGAGGTGCTGCCCGCGCTGCGCGGCGCGTTCTCGCTGGTGTTCATGGACGAGTCGACGCTCTACGCGGCCCGCGACCCGCAGGGCATCCGCCCGCTGGTCCTCGGCCGGCTGGAGCGGGGCTGGGTGGTGGCCAGCGAGACCGCCGCCCTGGACATCGTCGGCGCCAGCCTGGTGCGGGAGATCGAGCCCGGCGAGCTCGTCGCGGTCGACGAGCACGGCCTGCGCAGCCAGCGTTTCGCCGAGGCCGCCCCGAAGGGCTGCCTGTTCGAGTACGTCTACCTGGCCCGGCCGGACACCAAGATCGCCGGCCGGAGCGTGCACGCCACCCGGGTGGAGGTGGGCCGGCGGCTGGCCGAGGAGGCGCCCGCCGACGCCGACCTTGTGATCCCGGTGCCCGAGTCGGGCACCCCGGCCGCGGTCGGCTACTCGCAGGGCAGCGGCATCCCCTACGGCCTGGGGCTGGTCAAGAACTCCTACGTGGGGCGCACCTTCATCAACCCGTCCCAGACCATCCGCCAGCTCGGCATCCGCCTCAAGCTCAACCCGCTGCGCGAGGTGATCGCCGGCCAGCGGCTGGTGGTGGTCGACGACTCGATCGTGCGCGGCAACACCCAACGGGCGCTGGTGCGGATGCTGCGGGAGGCCGGGGCAGCCGAGGTGCACGTGCGCATCTCGTCGCCGCCGGTGAAGTGGCCGTGCTTCTACGGCATCGACTTCGCCTCGCCCGCCGAGCTGATCGCCAACGGCCTGGCCGTCGAGGAGATCCGCACCTCCATCGGCGCCGACTCGCTGGCCTACATCTCGCTGGAGGGGCTCGTCGGGGCCACCGAGCAACCGGCCGAGCGGCTGTGCCGGGCCTGCTTCGACGGTGTCTACCCGGTCGCGCTGCCCGAGCCCGAGCTGCTCGGCAAGCACCTGCTCGAGGTCACGCCCACGGACGGGTGGGTCGGCCTCGCCGGCGCCGGCGCCGCGGACGCCCTCGACCGCCCTTGAGTCCGCGACCGGCGGACCCGGATGTCGGTGGCTCACCCTAGGTTCGGGGCATGAACACCACACCGGTTGTCCTGGTTCCCGGGTTCTGGCTCGGCGCGTGGGCGTGGGACGCGGTCGTCGCCGCCCTGCGCGCCGATGGCCATGACGTCACGGCATTGACGCTGCCCGGTCTCGAGTCGGCTGACGCCGACCGGTCCTCGATCACGCTCGTCGATCATGTCGACGCCATCTGCTCGGCGGTTACGGCGGCGGGGCGACCCGTCGTGCTCGCGGTGCACAGCGGCGCCGGCGCCCCCGGCTATGCGGTCAGCGACCGCATCCCGGAGCAGATCGCCGCCATGGTCTACGTCGACACCGGGCCCGCGATCGGTGCGCTCGACGCCGACTTCTCCGGGACGGAGAAGCCGCTGCCTTCGCAAGAGGAGCTCGCGGAGAACGAGAACCTCGACGGGCTCACCGAGGAGCAACTAGCCACGTTCCGGCGGCGCGCCGTCCCCGAGCCGGGTGCCGCGCTTCGCGAGGCCGCCGATCTGACCAACGAGGCGCGCCTCGACATCCCGAGCACGGTCGTGTGCACGGGCTTCACCTCCGAGCAGTACAAGGACGCGGTCAAGGAGGGCTATTCGTTCCTCGCCGGCCTGGCCGAGCTGCGCGACGTGACCTACGTCGACCTGCCGACGAGCCACTGGCCGATGTGGTCGCGCCCGCGGGACCTCGCCGCGGTCATCGGCGATGTCGCGAAGGACGCCTCCGGGGCCTGACGGACCGACTAGGCGAGGTCGGCCGCGGATCCCCGGCCTGCCTCGGTCGCACGGCGCAGGAAGTCGACGATCGTGTGCAGCTGCTCGTCGGTGTAGTCGGCCAGGACGCCGTCCAGCGCGGTGTTCATCCCGTCGTACAGCCGGACCACCTCGCGCTGGCGATCCGGAACGCTGCGGACGACCACCGCCCGACGGTCGGTCTGGACCCGCTCGCGGACAATCCAGCCTGCGTCCTCCAGACGGCTCAGGATGCCGGTCATGGTTGCGGCGTGCACTCCGACCCGTCGGGCGAGCGTGCTCGGCCCCAGGGGTCCGTGCCGGGCGATGACGTCGAGGCAGTCGAGGTCCAGGTCCTTGAGCTCCACCCGCGTGCCCACGCGGTGACCGAGCACGCCGAGCTCGATCCGCAGGTCGCGCAGCCCCTGCTTGGCGGCCGACGCCAGTCGGCGTCGCCGGCGTCGTTCCTCCTGGGTGTCCGCGTCTCGCGTCATCACCAGCGTCTCCCGCTGCTATGAATTGCAAATAATACGATTCTCGTATTACATGTTTCT
>JBOGDY010000278.1:0-3738 GCA_050742955.1 Actinomycetes bacterium
GCCACCCCGATCGAGGCGCCGATCTGGACCGGGATCCCGTCGAGGTCCGTGGGGTGCCGCAGCGCTGACAGCACGGCCGACGCGACCGCCGTGGCCCTGGCACCGTCCGGGCACTCGGGCACCAGCAGTGCGAACTCGTCGCCACCGAGCCGGGCCACTGTCACCCCCGGGCCGGCCGCCTCGGCCGTGCGGGTGGCGACCGCCTTGAGCAGGTCGTCCCCGTGCTGGTGGCCGAGGGTGTCGTTGACCTCCTTGAAGCCGTCCAGGTCCATGATCATGATCGCGCATCCAGGGGAGGTCCCCCGCGCGCAGGCGTCCAGCTGCTCGTGGGCGTTGCGCTGCAGCAGCACCCGGTTCGGCAGGCCGGTCAGCGCGTCGTGCAGCGACTCGTGCCGCAGCTGGTCGATGAGGCGGCTGTTCTGCAGCGCCACGCCGGCGTGGTTGGCGACGGTCTCGAGCAGCCGCATGTCGCTGCCGTCGAACGTGCGCACGTCGCCCATCCGGTCCGCGACGGACAGCGTCCCGATGACGCCCGCGTCACCACGCAGCGGTACGACGATCGCCTCCCGCCAGCGCCGGGCCGCCAGGTGGGCGCGGGCCCGGGGCTCACGGGTGTTCCGCTGCATCATCAGCGGGTTCACCCAGTCGGCGGTGGACGGGATGGTCGGGTCCCGGTCGTCGGCCACGACGCTCTCCCGCAGCAGCCGTCCGCTGGGGCTCAGAGCGACGCGTACGACGTTGCGTTCCTCGCCGGAGAAGAACACGATCTCGGCGTGCTCGCTGCGCAGTAGCTCCTTCGCCTGGTTGAGCACGTTGCCGAGGGTCTCGTTGACCTCCGGTGTGCTGGTGACCGCCTGGCTGAAGCGGTAGAGACGCTCGAGGCTGAGGTGCCGTTCGGACAGCTTGGAGTAGGCGCGGTACCCGACCAGCAGGCACGCCACCGACGCGGCCGCAGGCACGGCACTGAGCGGTGAGCGGTCGTAGGCGAAGGCCGCGACCATGGCCGTCGTGGCGACGGCGAGCGCCAGCACGGGGTAGACGGCGATGTCGGCCAGGATCGTCCGCGGCGACAGCGACAGCTCGTGCAGGCCGATCACGACCTGGGTGGTGGCCGCGTCGAGAAGGGCCACGGCGGCAACCGCGGCGTAGCAGGCCAGCATCCATCTCGCGCCGAGGATGGGCTGGTCACCGAGGATGCTCGCGTAGATCGCGGCCGCGACCACCGCGTCGGTGGCCTTCAGGGACAGGTTGTAGACCAGCTTGAGCCCCCGCTGACGCCGGTGCAGGACGTAGGCGAAGGCCGCGCCGGCGAGCAGCCCGCTGACCAGCTGCGCCGACGGCGCGAACGTGAGGCCGAGGACGAGCGGGATCTCGCTCAGTGCCAGCGTCTGCGCCTCGCGCTTGACCTGGATGTGCAGCACGAAGGTCTCGGCGAGCGCGAAGGTCACCGCCAGGCCTGCCCACACGAGCAGGGCGTGGGTCCCCGCCGCACTGGACTCCAGGGGCACCAGGGACACGATCAGCACGCTCACGGCCAGCAGGACGGCCACGACGACGAGCACGCCCCACCACCGGGCAGGGCGGAGTGCGAGTGCCCGTGCCCGGCGCGTGCGCGCTCGGCTCATGACTACGACTCCTCCCGTTGAATAGTCGGCGGCCGGAGCGGGACATTGAGCCCGCTCCGGCCGTCGACCTTCAGCCATCCAGACCGGTCGGCGACTCAGCCCCACCGCCCCGAGGCCCAGACGCCGCCGGCCCACGACGAACCCGCCCACGAGGACCCGGCCCACGTCGCGCCCGCCCACGAGGACCCGGCCCAGGTCGCGCCGGCCCAGGACGAGCCGTTCCAGACCCCGCTGGCCCAGGACGAGCCCGCCCAGGATGAGCCGGCCCACGTCGCGCCGGCCCACGTCGCGCCGGCCCAGGACGAGCCCGCCCACGACGAACCGGCCCACGAGGAACCGTTCCACGTGCCACCGGCCCAGCTGCTCCCGGCCATCTCCTGCACCGTGCGGGTCGCCGCGACGTAGGACTTGCCGAAGATGTCCCGCTGTCCCTGCAGGGTGACGCCGTCCAGCACGAGCTTGGCGGCACCGCGGGCGCCGTCGAGCGTTCCGGTACCTACCGACGGGGCCGCGGTCTGCGTGGCGAGCACCGGCGCCGGCGCCGTCGTCGCGCTGGCGACGTCGATCAGGCCCCGGCCCTGCGCCTGCACGTCCGCCGCGGGGAGCACCTTGGCGGTGTCCTTCAGCAGCGCCTTGACCTGGTCGGGGCTCAGCCACGGCCGCTGCTCGAGCATGAGTGCCACCGCGCCGGAGACCACAGCCGCCGACTGCGAGGTGCCGCTGCCCCGGAAGAACCGGTCCTCGAAGGCCGCGGTAGCGCCGTACTGGCTGTCGATGTAGGACCCCGGGACCCGCAGACCCTGCACCGACACACCCGGCGCCACGACGTCGGGGTTGCGCACCCCGTCGCCCCTCGTCGAGAAGGCCGGGATGGTGTCGTCCTGGATGGACGGGGTCCCCTTGCTGTCGCCCTCCGCACCGACGGCCAGGACGTGCGGGTCCTGCGCCGGGTTGAGGAGCCGTCCGGTGCCGGTGCCGTCGTTGCCGGCGGACACGACGACGACGATGCCCTTGCGCCACGCCACCTCGGCGGCATAGCTCAGGGGGTCGTAGCGGTAGTCCTGCATCGAAGGCGTGCCGAAGGACAGGTTCAGCACCCGGATGTTCATCCCCGGGTCGTTGCGGTGCTGGACGACCCAGTCGATCGCCGCGATGACCTGGGTGACGTCGGTGTTGCCGTGCGCGTCGGCGACCTTGAGGCTGACCAGCCTGGCCCCCGGCGCCATCCCGGTGTGCGTCGTGTCCTCGTTCGCGGCAGCGATGATGCCGGCCATGTGCGTGCCGTGGCCGAACGTGTCGAGGTGGCGGGTGGCCGGGTTCTGCGACTCGAAGGACAGGTCCGGGCCGTTGAGGATCTTGCCGCTCCCGGTGAGCCCGGGCACGGGCGTGACACCCGAGTCGACGAGCGCCACGTCGACGCCCTTGCCGGTCACGTTGTTGCCCCAGACCCGCTGGGCGCCGGTCGCCTGGCTGATGCTGTACATCGACCCTGCGTCGCTCCTGGGGTCGTAGCCGGTGGTGGCCCCGGTGAGCCGGACCGGTGCGTCGCGGGTGAGTCCCAGCACGCCGGGTGCCCGGCGGAGGGCGTCCGCCGCGGCGGCCGTCATGTCCACGACGGCGACCTCGAGACCGTCGAGCCGACGCTCGACACTGCCGCCGAGTGCGGTGGCCCGGGCCGCCACGGCGTCCATCGACGCCGGCTCGACCCGCACCACGAAGCGCCCCGTCGGGCCGTCGTCGCCCCCACCCGGCGCGCCACCGGCGGCCAAGAGGCAGAGCAGCATTGCAACGGCCGCGGCGGCTGCCGCGGCCCGGAGACGTACGGCGCTCGCCGTCACGTCCACGAAGAGCCTTGATGGGCCCGCCAGGCGCCGATCGGCTGCCCCACGCGCCCATTCGATGTCAGGTGCGTCATCTGAGGTGTCCCCCTCCGTGCCAGAGCCGGTCGCCGGTCGGTGACCAGTTGGTACTCTGAGTGAGTATCGGCTAACGGTCTGTGTTGTTACAAGACTTGGCAAAGTCATCACCCGGGTGGCCCAGCCGCCGCGCCGCCCCGCGCGCGGCCATCACCATCACCTTCACCTTCACCTTCAGAAGTTGATCATGCGCAAGT
>JBOGDY010000279.1:0-3738 GCA_050742955.1 Actinomycetes bacterium
GCCTCGGCGTCGGCACCGTCGACGTCGTCGAAGTCAGCGTCCTCGTTGTCGTCGGTGCAGTAGACGTAATCGACCTGCTGGCCGTCGGCGTTGATGCGGAACCACCAGCGTTCGACCTCGACCATGTGCCGGACCAACCCCAGCAACGACAGCCCGGACGGGGCGACAGCCCGCCGCTTGAGCTGCTCGGCCGTCAGACCGGCGCACTTCGTCAGCAGGGTCGCACGGTGAAAGTCCAGCCACTGCTCGAGCGACTCCCGCTCGGCCGCCTCCCGGTCGGGGTCCGTGCGCTCGACAGTCGGAGCCATCCATGTCGTCATGTGCTGGACGCTATCGGCTCGAGCCGACGACCCGTCACACCACCAGCTCCGCCAGCTCGGCGACGACGTCGACGAGTGCACCCCGGCGCAGCAGCGTCACGGGGAACCGCCGACCGACCTCTGTCCCCAGCATCAGCCGCTGCAGGTCCTGGGCCGTGCCGATCGGCGCGGTCCCGGCGGCGATCACCACGTCACCGAGGTAGATCCCCGCGTCCGCGGCCGGGCTGCCGGGGACCACCTCCGACACCCTCAGCCCGGTGCGACGCCCCAGCCGTTCCGCCATTGCCGGCGGCAACGGCACGGTCGCCCCACCGACGCCGAGCCACGCCCGGCGCACGCCACCGGTCGCGATCAGCTCGGACAGGATCCGCCGGGTCGTGCCGTTGACCGGCACGGCCAGGCCGAGCCCGATCCCGGCCACGGCCGTGTTGACACCGACCACCTGAGCGGTCGCGTCGCCGAGAGCGCCTCCGCTGTTGCCGGGGTTGAGCGCCGCGTCGGTCTGGATGACGTCGTCGATCAGCCGGATCCCGCGGCCCGCCCTGGTCGGCAGCGAACGGCCCAACGCGCTCACGACTCCGGCGGTGACCGACCCGGCCAGCCCCAGCGGGTTGCCCACGGCGACCACCAGCTGCCCGACCTGCAGCCGGTCGGCGTCACCGAGCTCGGCCGGCGGTGCGAGCCCGCCGCGGGTGCGCAGGACGGCCAGGTCCGAGAGCCGGTCCGCGCCCACCACCTCGAACGGCGCCTCCTCGCCGGTCCCGGAGGTCACCCCGCCACCGCCGACACCGTGCACGACATGGGCGCTGGTCAGCAGCAGACCGTCTCCGGTGAAGGCCACCGCGGAGCCGGCGCCCTCGCCCCGCCTGCTGCGCACCAGGACGGACAGCACGCTGGGTCGCAGCGCGGCCGCGACCGACGTCACGACCCGGGAGTAGGCGTCCTGAGCCTCGTCCATGTCCCCAACAACGACCCGTCGCAGGTCGTCATGCCCGCGCCGCTACGCCCTGAGCGGACACTGGGCTGGCGGAGGTGCGACGCGTCCGGTGTGACGCAGCTCCGCCGTCCCGCGCGGGTGCCGGAGCTCAGCTCGCCAGGATTGTCACCACCTCGTACGCCGCGGCCACCGCCAGCAGCGCACACACCCCCGCGCCGACCCGGCGGATCGTCGAGAGCCGCACCACCCGCAGCAGCGCGCGCCCGAGCAGCACCGCGAGCCCGGCCACGACCACCAGCGCCGTCCACGAGCCGACGAACACGCTCGCCGGGTCCTGGTAGCGGGCGGCCAGCCCGGCGGTCAGCAGCTGCGAGAGGTCGCCCCACTCGGCGAGGAAGAGGACCCCGAAGCTGGTCGCCACGACCCGCAGCCCGTGCACCTCGCCTCCGGCGTCGACCGCGGGGCTCTCCTCGGCGGCGTCGCCCTCGTCGGCGCCCGCGGCCCCTCGCCACAGGACGACCGCGCCGACGGCGAACAGCGCGGCCGCGAGAGCCCCCACGGCCGCGTCGGGCAGCAGCGACAGCAGACCACCCGCGACCACCGCGACCGCGCACTGCGCGAGGAACGCCAGCGACACCCCCAGCCAGACCAGCAGGGGCCGGTAGCGGGTGGCCAGGACCAGGGACGCGACGAACGTCTTGTCCGGCAGCTCGACGGGGAAGATCAGGGCGAACGCGGTGGCGGCGACGGCGAGGTCCATGGCCGGCCCAGTGTGTCAGCGGTGCGGCGGCTTGCCCTCCGAGGTCGCGCTCTCCAGCGCCGCGGCGACCGCCTCTGCCAGGACTGCCTTGACCGGCCGGCCCAGCCGGGCCGCCGCGGCCGCGACGTCGTCGAACTCCGGCGAAGCGTTGACCGCCACCCCGTCCAGCACGGACACCTTCACCCTCACCCGGATGCCGTCCACGATGACGGTGTGCTCCTGCCGGGCCAGGGCCCGTTTACCGACCGGGTGCTCGCGGACGCCGATGGTGGAGCTCTCGGTGAAGACGACCCGGCGGACGGCGTCGGCGTGGTCGGGTCCGGTGAGCACCGACAGGGTGTGAGCCGGCCGGCCCTTCTTCATCACGATCGGGGTGAGCCAGGCGTCCGAGGCCCCTGCGTCGAGGAGCCGGGCCAGGATCCCGGGCCACAGGCGGGGGTCGAGATCGTCGACGTTGGCTTCGACGACGAGCTCGGCCGTCGGGGCGGGCTCCTCGACGACCGGCTCCCCCAGCACCACCCGCAGCGCGTTGGGGACCTCCGACAGGTCCCGGCGGCCGGCGCCGGAGCCCGTGGCGGCCACCCGCATCGGCGGCAGGCCGCCCCACCGGGTGACGGTCGCGGCCAGCAGTGCGGCGCCCGTCGGCGTGCACATCTCGTGGTGGACATCGCCGGCGTAGACCGGCGCCCCGACGGCGGACAGCAGCTCCAGCACGGCCGGACCGGGCACCGTCAGCAGGCCGTGCTCGCTGCGGACCATGCCGTTGCCGAGCGCCACCGGCGAGGCCACCGCGGCCTGCACGTCGAGCGCGTGAAGGCCGGCGCAGCTGCCGAGGACGTCGGCGACCGCGTCCAGGGCACCCACCTCGTGGAAGCGGACCTGCTCGGGGCTGACCCGGTGCACCGCCGACTCGGCCTGCGCGAGGCGGGCGAACACGTCGAGCGCCCGCGCCCGCACCGGCTCGGCCAGCTCGGCCGCCTCCAGCAGCCCGCGGATGTTCCCCCAGGTCCGGACAACCTGGGTGCGGGAGGTGTGCACGTCCACCTTGGTCGCACCCAGCCCGCCGCGGGTGACCGGCCTCGACGAGAGCCGCACCGGCTCGACCCCGATCGCGTCCACGGCGGCCTGCATGTCCTCCAGCGGGGCCCCCGCGTCGACCAGAGCGCCCAGGAACATGTCCCCGCTGGCTCCGGCGTGGCAGCCGAACCAGGCCAGCATCACGTCACCGGTCCGGCAGCGGCCCGTGGCGCGGCGCGGCGGGCGACCCGCGCCGCGAAGACGCCCGCGCCGAAACCGTTGTCGATGTTGCACACCGTGACGCCGGGCGCGCAGGAGTTGAGCATCGCGAGCAGGGCCGCCAGCCCGCCGTACGACGTGCCGTAGCCCACCGACGTCGGGACGGCCACCAGCGGCACCCCGGTCAGCCCGCCGACCACGCTGGGGAGCGCGCCCTCCATGCCGGCGACGACGACGAGGCAGTCCGCCCGGTCGAGGTCGTCGCGCACCGCCAGCAGCCGGTGGACGCCCGCGACCCCCACGTCGTCGACGCGGACGACGCCCGCACCGAAGGCCCGGGCGACGAACGCGGCCTCGGCCGCCACCGGCGCGTCCGACGTGCCCGCCGCGACCACGCAGACCGTGCCGCGCGGCTCGGGCAGCTCGCCGACCGCGGCGGCGCAGGCGGTCTCGTCGACCAGTGCCCCCGGGAAGGCCGCCCGCAC
>JBOGDY010000280.1:0-3729 GCA_050742955.1 Actinomycetes bacterium
CTCTCATCACGAGTCGGTCTTCGACGGCATCGCCGGCCGTCCCCGGGCCGCGTGGCTCGGGGACGGCCGCCGACGACAGCTCGGTGACGCGGCGCCGGCGTCAGATGGAAACCTGCTCGCGGTACATCGTCCGGCGTACATAGGCCTCGGCTGCCGCGGCCACCCGGATCGAACCCCAGTGGCTGGCCGCCTTCTCCAGCGCCGTCTGCACCAGGTCCTCCGCAAGGTGCTGGTCGCCGGTCAACAGGTAGGCGGTGCGGAGGAGGGCGTGCCCGCGCCGGCCCGCCGCGTCAGCCGCTGCTGCCCGGAGCCGTCCGCGTCGACCGTGTAGACCTCCCAGTCGCCGCTGTCATCCGCGTAGTAGGCCAGTCGCCGCCCGTCGGGTGCCCACGACGGGTTGAGGCCGTGGGTCGCCGGATCGGTCAGGGGCCGTTCCTGCCCGGACGAGAGGTCGACCGAGTACCCGTCCGGTGACCACGTCGGGTAGATGTCGCGGGCCGGGCCGGAGGTGATGCGGCGCAGCCCGCTTGCCGTCCGGCCCCATGACGTGCAGGCCGAGCTGCCCGGACCGGTCCGACACGAAGGCGATCAAGCCGGCCCTGCCCGGGTCGCCAGGCTCGGCACCCGTGGACGGGCCTCGAGCACGCGGCTGCCTGTCGTCGCCCCGCGGGTCGGTGTCGGTGGTGCAGGCCGCCAGGGTCAGGACCCGGCGACGGCCCACACCAGCGGGCGTTGGTGTCGGTGATCCGTCACGCCCGTGACCGCAAGGTCGCGAGCCCCTCCCCGGACAGGTCATCCAGTGCGGCCTTGCGACCGGTCATCGCGAGCACGAGCGACAGCAACGGCCCGGCCACCTCGGGGCCCTCGCCGCTCGACCACTCGGCGTCGGTGGCCCGGAGCCTGACTCCGGCGATCCGCCGCTTGCTGCCGATGAGCAGGTTGGACCCCTTGTAGAAGTCGGCAAGCCGGGTCACCGCGTCGCCGGGGTAGGTGTGGGCGATCCCGAGAGGTCGGCGGATGTCCTCACGGTGCACGACCGTCTCGCCGAGCCAGGTGACGATCGGTCCCGGCGGGTGCGAGGTCGCCGTGAGGTTCCGCCGGAACTCGGCGAGGGTGTCGGCCGGCCCACCCGAGGTCTCGCTGGCGATGTTCGAGTCCGCCATGCGGTTGAAGCGGAAGCCCGAGCCGACGAGCCGACGAGCCGCGCGAAGAACGTGGCGGGAGACATCTTCGCCGTTGCCGTCATGTGGCCGAGAACGTCATGCACCGACCAGCCGGGGCACAGGGACGGGCTCGACCACTGGTCGGACCCCAGCGCCGCAAGGTCGTCGGCGAGCGCCTGCCGTTCCGCGTGGATCGTGGGCCACGGGTCCGTTGCCGCCATGTGTCACTCCTCCGTCCTGAGTCGTCGTGGTCCTCGTGCCTCCGCCATGGTCAGCCGGCGGACACCAGCCCGGTCAGTGTGCCCTGGGCGAGGGCACGGTGGGCGATGTCGTCGAGGATCTCCTGGGTGGATCCTCCGCTCACGGGTCGGTCGAGTGCGTAGACGGTGAACAGGTAGTGGTGCGTGCCACCTGGCGGGCACGGTGGGTACCACCCCTTCCTGCCGGCGCTGTTGTCCGCCTCCTGGGCACCGGGCGGGATCGCATCCGCCGCGAGGTTGCCGTCGCCGGGCGGCAGGGCGTGGAGCACCCAGTGGACGAACGGACCCTTCGGGGCGTCGGGGTCACTCACGACGATGGCAATGGAGGTCGCAGCGCCGGGAGTGCCCCGCCAGGACAGCTCCGGGTAGCCACCGGCGCCGCGACAGGTGTGCTCGCGCGGCACGGGCTCGCCGTCCGCGAAAGCCGGGCTCGTGACCCTGATCGTGTCCGGCGCGTCGGTCTCGGGGATCCTCATCGCCTCTCCTCCAGCGCAGCTGAGCAGAACCAGGGTGCCGACCAGGGCCACGCCCGTGCGCACGGCTCACGCGCCGGGGGTCGGCTCGAGCAGTCGCCCGGCGAGGCTGCGCCCGACCGCCGGGTGCGCCGCGACACCAGCTGGGCCGAGTGCGACGCCGACCCGGGCCTTGTCCCGCACAAGAAGCCGCACCTCGTGGCCGGCACGCATCACCGCCGCGACCCTGTGCGAACCGACGAAGCCGGACCCGACGGTGCCGAGAACCCGCATGACGCCCTCCAGGCGGTCTCGCCCGCATCGTGGGCCGGTCGGGTCCGGCCGTCAACAGTCCGGACGGGCTGCAGGGCCAGCGAGGCGAGCCGACACCAGTCGCGCTTGGCCGACGCATCGTTTGTGCATGTTCGGCGGCTTCCGGGCCGCTCAAGCCCACCGATCATGCACAAACGACCCGAGGGTCGTGAGGGACCGCCGGCGGCAGCACCCGCGGAGGGAGCCGGGACTAGCGCTGGGGCACCGGAAACGCGACCGGGCTGTGGTGACCGCGGCTGTCGACGGCGCGGACGCCGAAGAAGACGTTGTCCTTGGAGATGTCCAGCGTGACGCTGGTGACGTCGCCGACCCGCACGACGTGCTCCCACTCGGGCGCGGTCGTCTCCCGCCAGACCACCTCGTAGGACGCCAGGTCGGTCTCGCCGCCGCGGTCCCAGACCAGGTCGGTCTCGTTGGTGAGCCGGTCGGTGCGGATCCGGGTGTTGCGAGGGGTGCCGGGCGCGACGGCGAGGGACCAGAGTGCCGCTGCGTTGACACGCGCCACCCGGCCGATGAAGTCGAAGTCGCAGAACTCCGGCAGGTCGCCGTACTGCACGCCGTTCTCGACCCGCACGTCCTGGTGCTGGTGCGCGTAGTTCTCCGCCGGCTCGGTGAAGCGGGCCGCCGGGTAGCCCTCCCGCAGGAACGCGATGTGGTCGCCGCCGCGCAGGTACCGGTCGCGACGGTAGATGACCCGGACGTCCATCTGGGTGGCGCCGTTGTCGGCGACGTCCCGGACGAACCGGGCCAGCTGGCGGCTCGACGAGTCGTTCTCGCCTCCGACCGACTGGCGGGTGGCCGCCTGCTCGGGTGTCTCCGCGGACGGCACGCCCTCGGCGAAGAGGCGGATGGTGTGGGGGTCCCGCGTGCCGTCGTCGGCCGTGGAGCTCCCGACGATGTCGTTGGTGAACATCGCCTGCACGTCGGTCCCGGCGGCCTTGTACTGCTGGGCCATGTGGGTCGCGCCGTAGAGGCCCTGCTCCTCGCCGGCGACGGCAGCGAACACGATGGTCGCCTCCGGGTGACGCGTGGCCATGACCCGTGCCAGCTCCAGGGAGATCGCCACACCGGAGGCGTCGTCGTCGGCGCCGGGGGCGTCGCTGGTCGAGTCCATGACGTCGGTGACCCGCGAGTCGTTGTGCCCGGAGACGACGTAGAACCGGTCGGGGTCGCTCGAGCCCCGCAGCGTGGCCCGGACGTTGGTGATCGTCGTCGGGGTCGGGATGCGAGAGGCCGGCTGCTGCACGTAGGACTGCTTCTCCACCGTCATCCGCCCGCCCGAGGTGGCGGCCACGGCCTGGAACTGGTCGTAGAGCCAGTTGACCGAGGCGCCGATGCCGCGCTCCGGGTCGTCCTGGCTGGACAGCGTGTGGCGGGTGCCGAACGCAGCGAGCCGGCGCACCGTCGCCTCGATCCGCGCCGGGTCGATCTCGGCGAGCAGCGCCCGCAGCTCGGCATCGGGGACCTGGGCGGTCGGCGGCGGGGGCCAGGGCGCACCGGACCCCTCGGCGGCCCGGGCGG
>JBOGDY010000281.1:0-3727 GCA_050742955.1 Actinomycetes bacterium
TGGCCGAAGTGGGCGACCGTCATGGCGGCCGACCCGATCGATCCCGACGCGTTGGCCGGCCAGGCCCGGAACGCGCCCCTCACCCGGCCCCGCCCCGGCCACGCCGACCTCGTCGGCATGCAGAAATACGCGTTCGACGACGCCCGCCCCGTCCTCGAGCGCGCCAGCGCCCGCGAGACCGCGGCCCGGGTCGCGCTGGGCGTGGTGGCGGCCGCGTTCCTCGAGCAGGCACTAGGAGCACGCCTCGTCAGCCACGTCGTCGCCATCGGACAGGCCAGCGCGCCCGACGGGGCTTGGCCGGCCCCCGACGACGTGGCCCGCCTCGACGCCGACCCGGTGCGCTGCCTCGACCCCGACGCCAGCGCGGCCATGGTCGAGGAGATCGACCGGGCGCAGAAGGACGGCGACACGCTCGGCGGCGTCGTCGAGGTCCTCGCCTACGGCCTGCCACCGGGCCTCGGCAGCCACGTGCACTGGGACCGCCGGCTCGACTCGCGCCTCGCGGCCGCGCTCATGGGCATCCAAGCCATCAAGGGTGTCGGCCTCGGCGACGGGTTCGAGTCGGCGAGCAGGCGCGGCTCGCAGGCCCACGACGAGATCGAGCGCGACGACGACGGCAACGTCCGCCGTCGCACCGCAAGGGCGGGTGGCCTTGAAGGCGGCATGACCACCGGTGAGCCGCTGCGGGTCCGCGCCGCGATGAAGCCCATCTCCACCGTGCCCCGTGCACTCGACACCCTCGACGTCGCCACCGGCGAGCCGGCCCAAGCGATCAGCCAACGCAGCGACGTGTGCGCCGTCCCTGCCGCCGGGGTGGTGGCCGAGGCGATGGTCGCCCTCGTCCTGGCCGACGCGGCCCTGGAGAAGTTCGGCGGCGACTCCGTGACCGAGACCGCCCGCAACGCGCAGGCCTACCTCGAGCACCTGACCGTCCGCTGATGGCTCCGGTGCTCGTGCTGGTCGGCCCGCCCGGGTCCGGAAAATCAACCGCCGCACGCCTGGTCGCCGACCTGCTCGGCGCCACGGCCCGCGACACCGACGACGACGTCGAGGCCACCGCCGGAGAAACCATCGCCGACATCTTCGTCGAGCACGGCGAAGCGCACTTCCGCGACCTCGAGCGCCACGCCGTACGCCGTGCCCTCACCGACCACGACGGCGTGCTCGCGGTCGGCGGCGGCGCGGTCATGGACCAGCAGACGCGCGAGCTGCTGCGGGACCACACCGTGGTCTTCCTCGACGTCACCATCACCGACGCCGCCAAGCGCATCGGCTTCAACCGGGACCGGCCGCTGCTGCTCGGCAACCCCCGGGCCCAGTGGATCCGGCTGATGGAGGACCGCCGCCCCGTCTACCAGCAGGTTGCGACCGCGACCGTCGACACCGACGGCAAGACCCCGGAGCAGGTCGCCCATGAGGTGGTGGCTCTGCTCGCGTCGTGACGAAGACGGCAGCCGCGGGCGGGCATGTCAGCGTCGGAAGAGGCGGTGCGAAGTGTTGAGGGTCAAGTCGTTCCAAGCCCTGTCGCCACCGACGGCGGGCAGCTTCAGGCGTTCCGCGACGGCGAGGCACAGCGCGTCGCCCAGGGAGACACCCCAGCCTTTGCCCAATCCCAGACGGCGCGATTCGGCAAGGATCTCGGATGCCCGCACCACGTCATCGATCGTGACGTCCTCGATCCAGACACCCATCTCCTGGACATCTGACAGGAGTGCCTCGGACGAGCCCATGTAGCCCCGCTCGGCTGCGCGGGCGAGAACCTCGACGGCGTTCGGGACGGGCAGGACCGACACCGGAAGTGCCCGCGCGACGACCTGATAGCCGGTCTCCTTGAAAATCCACGCGACGACTGCGGAGGCGTCCAGGACGACTTTGCGATCGGCGGGGGTCGGGCTCACAGGCCGAGCTCGGCCAGCAGCTCCTCGCCGACCTCGTCGACGGCGGGACCGCCGACCGGCCGCTCACGCGCGCTTAGCGACGCGGTCTCCATCTCCGGCTGGTCCATGACGACCGTGACGGCAGCCCCGGAGGCCGGGGCGGCGTTGGCCCAGACCCGGTGCTGCACCAGCTCGACAGTCTCCAGCACGATCCGCCCGCGCTCCACCCTGCCAACGAGTCGTGAGTTCGGTTCGACGCGCGCGAGCTCGCGGGCGGCCCGCGGCAGTGCCACGCGGCCCTTGGAGTCGACGCGGAACGACAGGATGGTCACGCACCCACTGTAGGGCGGTTGGTGGGCCCCGTGCAAGGAGGTGGGCCGAGATCTACTACGGCCCACAACCCACGTCGCCTCATCTTGCTGCTCCGTACTCAGGTCGTGACGACCTCGACGGTCGCATCGTGTCCGCCGGCGCGGGCCAGCCGGGCATCCGTTGTCACCAGCACCGCCTCGAGTGCCTCGGCCAGCGCCACGTAGACCGCGTCGTAGGCGGTCAGGTTGGCCCGGAGCTCCCAGGCGCGTTCCAGCAGCGGCTCATGGCGCCAGCGCCTGATGAGCAGAGACCGTAGATCGGCAAGGCTGGCCACCGCCTCCTGCTCCGCAATGGTGCCCCTCATGACCATTCCACGCAGCGCCTGGGTCACCTCGACGGCGAGCAGGTGTGGCGCGTTGAGCCGTTGCGAACGCACCTCTTGCGTGACGGCGGCACCGGAGGGAGTTCCCAGCACCATCTCTACCGCTGCCGACGCGTCGAGGACGATCACCTGCTGTCGCGCTCGGCGCGGATGATGTCCGCCGCCGAAATCGGGAGGTCCGGGCGACGTCGGGCCGCGATCCGCGCGAAGACCTCCTCCTGCGTCGGCTCCTCCGCCAGGCGTCGCAGCTCGGCCAGGGCGTAGTCGGACAGCGACATCCCGGCCATCGCGGCGCGGGCCTTAAGGGTCCGGTGCACGTCGTCGGGGACGTTGCGGATCTGAAGCGCCTTCATGCAGTCAGCATACTTCGATGCAACGCGCATGCAACGATTATGCTGCCGCGGTGACCTTGGCCCCGGTGCGCATCCCGGTCGGCGGCGCCACGCCGTACGACGTGGTCGTCGGCACCGACCTGCTCGGCGAGCTGTCCGGACTCGTCGGGACGTCGGCGCAGCGGGTGGCCGTCGTTCACCCGCCCGCCGTCAGGGACGTCGCAACGCGGGTGCGCGACGTGTTGGCGACCGGCGGCGTCGAGGTCGTCCTCGCGCCGGTCCCCGACGGCGAGGCGGCCAAGGACGTCGCGGTCGCCGGCGAGCTGTGGTCGTTGCTAGGTCGTGCCGGCTTCACCCGCAGCGACGTCGTCGTCGGCGTCGGCGGGGGAGCGGCCACCGACCTCGCCGGCTTCGTCGCGGCCACGTGGCTGCGCGGCGTGCGGGTCGTGCTGGTGCCGACCACGCTGCTCGGCATGGTCGACGCCGCGGTCGGCGGCAAGACCGCGATCGACACCCCGGAGGGCAAGAACCTGGTCGGCGCGTTCCACCCGCCGGCCGGGGTGCTGTGCGACCTCGACCTGCTGCGCACCCTGCCGCGGGAGGAGCTGGCCAGCGGTCTCGCCGAGACCGTCAAGGCCGGGTTCGTCGCCGACCCACGCATCCTCGAGCTGGTCGAGGCCGACCCGGCCGCGGCCACCGCCCCCGACGGCCCGCACCTGCGCGAGCTCGTCGAGCGGTCGGTGCGGTTCAAGGCCGACGTCGTCGGTCGTGACCTGCGCGAGGCCGGGCCGCGCGAGGTGCTCAACTACGGGCACACCATGGGC
>JBOGDY010000282.1:0-3722 GCA_050742955.1 Actinomycetes bacterium
GCCCGACCAGACCAAGCCGGCCGACGGTGCGGTGGAGGGCTGGCGGTTCGCGGTCACCTCCGAGTCGGGCTCGCCACGGGTGCCGCGCGCCGACGGCGACTTCGCGGCCATCTGCGCCGGCACCGACGCGGCGGCCGGGAAGAAGCGGGTGGCCGTGGTGATCGACGCCGGGCTGGCCGAGGACGCACCGTCCGGCGAGAAGCCCCCCGCGGCCCGGGGCGAGTGCGCCGTCGTGGCCCAAGCCGCCTCCGGCGCCGAGGTGCTCGCCGCCGTGGCCTCGGCCCGGGTCGAGAAAGGGCTGGTCTGCTCTCTGGACGGCTACCCCGCCACTGGCTGCGGCGACCAGGTGGAGGCGACGCCGCCGACCGCCCCGGACGCGCAGGTGCGGCTCGCCCTGCCGGAGCAGCAGACCGCCACGCGCGCCGCCGAAGGGGACGCCCCGGCCGATGAGGACGGCGGCCCGCCCTGGGTCGGCATCGCCGTCGGAGCCGCCGTGGTCGCCGCGCTGGGTGGCGCGGCGTACCGGCGCGCGCGCGGCGGGTCGAGCCGCGCCTCCTGATGGGCTCCGCCGGCCTGCTGCCCCGACACGTGCATCCCGGCGCGTGGTGGCTGTGGGCACTCGGACTGGCCACCGCCGCCAGCCGCACGACGAACCCACTGCTGCTCGCGCTGATCGTCGCGGTGGCCGGCTACGTCGTCGTCGCCCGACGCGAGGCCACGCCGTGGGCCGGCACGTACGGCGCGTTCCTCCGCCTCGGCCTCGTCATCATCGCGGTCCGGGTGCTCATGACCGCGCTGTTCGGCGTGACCCAGGGCACGACGGTGCTGTTCACCCTGCCGGAGGTGCCGCTGCCCGACTGGGCCAGCGGCGTCCGGCTGGGCGGCCCGGTCACCGCCGAGGGCATGCTCGCTGCCCTGTACGACGGGATGCGGCTGGCGACCGTGATCATCTGTGTCGGCGCTGCCAATGCCCTGGTCCCCCCCACCCGGCTGCTGCGCTGCGTGCCGGCGGCGCTGTACGAGGCGGGGGTGGCCGTGGTGGTCGCGATGACGGTGGCCCCGCAGCTGATCCGCAGCGCCGGCCGGGTGCGGGAGGCCCGCCGGCTGCGGGGCCACACGTCCCGCGGCCTGCGCGCGGTCCGGGGGGTAGCCGTTCCGGTCCTGGAGGGCGCGCTCGAGCGGTCGCTCGAGCTCGCGGCGGCGATGGACTCCCGCGGCTACGGCCGGCGGGCCGAGGTGCCGATCGCCGTCCAGCGGGTCACCGCGACCCTGACGCTCGGTGGCCTGCTCGGCGTCTGCGCCGGCGTCTACGGGCTGCTCGACGCCGGGTCGCCGCCCCTGCTGGGCCTTCCCCTGCTCGCCGGTGGGCTGGTCGCCGCGGGGTGCGGCATGTACGTCGCCGGCCGGCGGGTGCGGCGCAGCCGCTATCGGCCGGACCCGTGGGCCCTGCCGGAGTGGCTGACAGCGGCTGCGGGCGCGGTCGCGGGCGGGCTCACGGTCGCCACCGCCCTGGTCGACCCCGTCGCGCTGATGGCCCCCGTCTCACCGCTGGCCTGGCCGACGCTGCCGCTGCTGCCCGCGGCCGGGGTGCTGCTCGCGCTGCTGCCGGCCTGGGTCACCCCGCCGCCACCTCCCCCGGACGTGGCCCGGCCGCCGGCCCGGACGCCGGCGCCGTCCCGGGCGGAGGCGGCGTGATCACCTTCGAGTCCGTGACCGCTCACTACTCGGGGGACCGCCGGCCGGTCCTGAGCGAGGTGAACCTGCACGTCCCGGAGGGCGAGCTGTGCCTGGTGGTGGGCCGCACCGGATCGGGCAAGTCGACGCTGCTGCGTGCGGTCAACGGGCTCTTCCCGCACTTCACCGGGGGAACGCTGACCGGGCGGGTCACCGTGGCCGGCCGGGACACCCGCACCCATCCGCCGCGTGAGCTCGCCGACGTCGTGGGGGTCGTCGGGCAGGACCCGGCGGCCGGGTTCGTCACCGACGTGGTCGAGGAGGAGCTGGCCTACGGCATGGAGTCGCTCGGCGTGCCGCCCGCGGTGATGCGGCGCCGGGTCGAGGAGACGCTCGACCTGCTCGGGCTCGCCGACGTCCGGGGCCGGCCGCTGTCCACCCTGTCCGCGGGCCAGCAGCAGAGGGTCGCGGTCGGCTCGGTGCTGGCCGCCCATCCCCGCGCGCTCGTGCTGGACGAGCCGACCTCCGCCCTCGATCCGGCGGCCGCCGAGGAGGTGCTGGCAGCCCTGCAGCGCCTGGTGCACGACCTGGGCATGACCGTCCTGCTCGCCGAGCACCGGCTCGAGCGGGTGGTGCAGTACGCCGACCGGGTGGTGCACGTGCCGGGCGGCGGCGCACCGCTCGTCGTGGGCGACCCGGGCGAGGTGATGGCGAGCGCTCCGGTCGCGCCCCCGGTCGTCGAGCTCGGCCGGCTGGCCGGCTGGACACCGCTGCCGCTGTCGGTGCGGGACGCCCGTCGGTGCGCCAGCGCGCTGCGGGACCGCCTGGCCGACGCACCGGCGCCGGTCCGGCCGGTGCCGGCCGGGCTGGGCGAGCCGGTCGCGGCGACCCGGGGGCTCGTCGTGCGTTACGGGCAGACCCCGGCCCTGCGCGGCGTCGACCTCACCCTGGCCGCCGGGCAGGTGGTGGCGCTGATGGGCCGCAACGGGGCCGGCAAGTCCACCCTTCTGCGGTCACTGGTGGGGTCGTCGGTGCCGGACTCAGGGGACGTCGCCGTCGGCGGCACCGCCCCGGCCGACCTGGCCCCCCGAGACCTGGTGCGCCGGGTGGGGCTGGTGCCTCAGGTGCCCGGCGACCTGCTGTACGGGGAGAGCGTCGGCGAGGAGTGCGAGACCGCGGACCGCGACGCCGGCGCCGCCCGCGGCTCGTGTGCGCTGCTGCTCGCCCGGCTGGCGCCGGAGGTCGAGGCCGGTGCCCATCCCCGCGACCTGTCGGAGGGCGAGCGGCTGGCTCTCGCTCTGGCGGTCGTGCTCACAGCCAGCCCGCCGCTCGTGCTGCTCGACGAGCCGACCAGGGGACTCGACTACACGGCGAAGGCGCGGCTGAGCGCGACGCTGCGAGCGTTCGCCGCGGACGGGCACGCCGTGGTGCTGGCGACCCACGACGTGGAGCTGGCCGCGGACGTCGCCGACCGGACCGTGGTGCTCGCCGAGGGCGAGGTCGTCGCGGACGGCCCGACCCCGGAGGTCGTGACGGCTTCCCCGATCTTCGCGCCCCAGGTCGCGAAGATCCTGGCTCCGCAGCCGTGGCTCACGGTCGGCGAGGTCTCTCGGGCGATGGAGGCGGCGTCGTGAGCGTGGCGGCGCACGACGTCGCCGTGCTCAGGCTCCGCCGCAGGTCGGCCGGTGCGGTGGCCCTGACGTCGGCGGTCGGCCTGGCCGCGTTCCTGTGGCCGCTCTTCGTCGACCCGGGCGCCGGGCTCAGCCACGACAACGACGCCTCGTGGCTGTTCGTCCTGCTGCTGCCGCTGCTGCTCGCCGTGGTGCTCGCGGAGGTGGCGGACGGTGGCATGGACGCCAAGGCCGTCGCGCTGCTGGGCGTGCTGGCCGCGGTCGGAGCGGTGCTGCGCCCGCTCAGTGGCGGGGCCACCGGCGCCGAGCTGATCTTCTTCCTGCTGCTGCTCGCGGGGCGGGTGATGGGGCCCGCCTTCGGTTTCGTGCTGGGCGCGCTGACGCTGTTCGCGAGCGCGTTGCTCACCGCCGGCGTCG
>JBOGDY010000283.1:0-3707 GCA_050742955.1 Actinomycetes bacterium
CTGACCCCTACCGGCCCTGGAGAAGCTCGTGGATGTGGCGCAGCAGCGCCTTTTCGGAGCTGGTGTCCCGCCGCGGCAGCCGGGGGAGGGCGACCGGCTCCTCCGGGCGGCGTGCCGTCCGGCGACGCTGGGCTCTCACCTGTTCCACGGGACACACCTCCGGCTCCCCGACCTTGTGACGCCCCGTGGATGGATCCGGTTTACCTCCCAGCGCGCGCCGTCAAACGTCCGAAACCGATCCGGGTGCGGTGCCGGTCACGCTCAGCCGTCCCCGGCGGCCACCTCGGAGACGCCGGTGATGCGGTGCACCGCGAACGTCCGTACCTCGTCCCGCAGGTGGTCGAACGCGCTCACGTAGCCGCCGTCGAGGGCGATCGGCTCGATCACTCGGTGGCTCGCGTGGCCCTCGGCGCTGACGTAGCCGATCCACAGCGCACCGCGCTCGGCGGCAGCCTGCGCGAGCATGGCGAGGACGTCGGCCGTGGGCCGACGGGCCGGACCGGCGCCCTGCGGTCCGCCCCGGTCGATCGCCGCGACCATGGCCCGGTCGCCCGCCCGGACGGCTCGCACCGCCGCGGCGACCAGGGCGGGTGCGGGAGCCGTCGGCCCGGAGAGGCGATGCTGTGCGGGTGGCTGCCGCGCGTGCCGGCTGCGGCGCAGCTCGGGCCGCCGGACCACCACCTCTCCCTTCGCGCCCTCCGCTGCCGGTGTGTAGCCCAGCTCGCGGAGCCGCTCGAGCACGAGCTCGGCCGGTGCCCCGGCGGCGAGCACGGTCGGCGCCAGCCGCCGCAGCCGCAGGCCGTCCGCGCGCCGGTCGGCGGCGATCTCACCGAGGGTGGTCTCGTCGTCACACCGGACGTACGACGAGGCGGCGCCCACCCGGACGCGACCGTGCCGGCGGGCGACGTCCTCGACGAGGTAGGTCAGTGGCTGCGGCACCGGGGTCGACGAGTGCCGGCCGAGCAGCTCGAGCACCTCAGCCTTCGACCAGCCGGCGTCCAGCGCCCGTCGCACCGACCGGTCGCCGAAGCGGTAGACCGTCGCGCCACCGGTCGACTCCACCTCGGCCATCGCCCGCAGGCCGGCGGCCAGGTCACCGGTGAGGGGGCCGGGTGCGATCGCCGTGAGGTCGGCCTGCAGCAGGATGTGGTCGAGCGGCCTGGGCAGCGCGCCCGCCACCTGCTCGCGCGCGTCCTCCGGCCGGCCCTCGACCAGGTTCCTGCCGTGGGCGGCGAGCGCGCCGCGGCCGGTCAGGCCGAGCGTCTCGGCCTCGCGAAGGGTCCACCCGACCAGGTCGTCCCGCAGTCGGCCGCCGCGCCGCGGGGCGTGCCAGCGCAGCCGGTCGACCACCGACGACGGGGTGGGCGCCGCACCCGGACCGGCCGACGCGAGCAGGTCCAGCACCGACCGGCGGACCTGCGGGGCGGAGACGCGGTCCAGGCCGGGGCCGAGCGGGGCGAGGACCCGGTCGCGCTCGTCGCGGCGGCCGGCCAGGCCCGCGACCCGGGTCGAGTCCAGCCAGGTCAGCGCCAGGGGGAGCCAGCGGTCCGCCGCGTCGGCGGCCAGCCACCCGTCGTACGCCGGTGTCGGCAGCCACGCCTCCACGGGCTCCTCGGTCGCCGCCAGCAACCCCGCCCCCTGCGCGGTCTCCGCGAGCAGCGCGAGCAGGGTCTCGTCCACGTCGAGCGCGCTCGCGGTGCGGGCCCGGTCGCGGACGCCGAGGCCGCCGGCGCGCAGCACCCTCGGTGGGTCGGCCGACCAGAGCTCGAGCAGCTCCTCGACGAGCCGTACGACGCCGAGCACCGCCCCGGCCGCCGTCCGGTCGACTACGGCGGTGTCGCGCTCGGCGACCTCCAGGTCGGGCGGGTGCGGGCTCGCGGACCGGTGCACCCGGCCACCGCGCAGGTGCAGGGCCACCTCCCGCGGCAGCACCACGGTGTCCTCTCCGGCGGCGACCAGCAGCCCGCGGGCCAGCAGCCAGTCCACCGGGCTGCTGGCACGGGCGGCGTCGACGGCGCGGTGGGCGTTCTCGACCCGGCCGGCCGGCGGGCCCCACGTCAGGGCGGCCATCGCGTCCCGTGACTCCGCAGGGGCGCCGTCAAGGAGTGCGCCGAGCCGGGTCGGGTCCGCGAACAGCCCTGCGATCGCCGCAGCGGTCCCGGCAGGCTCGACAGTGGTGGCTACGTGCAGGTCGGTGGCCAGCTGCTCGAGCCGGGCCGGACCGTAGGACCGCAGCAGCTCCTCCGCCGGCGGCCCGAGCCCGGCCGGCGGCCCGATGATCTCCCGGACCAGCCGCACCACCACCAGGTCGCGCTCGCCGTAGACCAGGCCGTGCGCGCGCAGGGTCGCCAGAGGTCCCGCGGGGTCCAGCCCGAGCAGCGACCCGACGTCCGCGTCGGACATCGGGTCGGGGCGGGCGCAGAGCACCTCCACCACCTGGAGGGTGAAGAGGTCCAGCTGCTCGAGGGCGCGCTGCACGGACGCGCGGGTCGTGGCGCGGGCGGCCAGCGAGGAGACGTCGGAGGGGACCGGGTTCATAAGGTCAGGCCGGGCCTGCAACAGCGCGGCCAGCGCCTCGTCGTCCCGCGAGCGCAGGTCGTCGGCGAGGCTGCGGGGCAGGTCGCGGGCCATCAGACCAACGGTACGTGCTCGTGGGCGCGCGTTCGCCCGTGCTCTACGCTCGCGGATGCGCGGGGCACAGGAACGACTCGGAGTGGTCAAGGTGGCAACCGATCGGCCCGTCTTCGTTGTCGGATGTCCCCGGTCGGGCACGACGATGCTGACGCTGATGCTGCATGCACATCCGCGGATCGCCATCCCGAGTGCGGAGACGCGGTTCCTGCTCCCCATCTGGGCCGAGCGACACCGGTTCAGCGACCTGACCTCCCGGGACCAGCGACGCGCGCTGGGGCGGGCGATCACCGCCCGCGGGTCGCGGGTCCGCGAGCTGGGGCTCAGGCCACGGGACCTGGTCAAGGAGATCGTCGCGGGGCCGCCGACCCTCGGCTCCGCGCTGGGCATCGTGTTCCGGGCCTACGCCCGCCAGCACGGCAAGCAGCGGTGGGGGGACAAGAGGCCGTTGTACGCGCAGCACGTCGCAACGCTGCTCCGGCTCTTCCCCGATGCTCAGATCATCCACATCGTCCGTGACGGTCGCGGCTGTGTCGCGTCTCTCAAGCGCATGCCGTGGTTCCACCAGACCAGCCTCGACGCGATGGCCCTGTGGTCGCTGTCGACGCACTGCGCGGACGTCGACCAGCGGGGGCTGCCGGCCGACACCTTCTACCGGCTGCGCTACGAGGACCTCGTCGCCGACCCCCGCTGCGAGCTGGCCCGCATGTGCGCCTTCCTGGACGAGGACTTCGACGAAGCGATGCTGAAGCCGCACCGTCTCGCGAGCACCGTGCCGGCGCGCAAGCACTGGCACGGCAACCTCTTCCGCGAGGTCGGAGCCGCCGACGCCGGGGCGTGGCAGAGCGGCCTGGAGCCCTGGGAGCTCGGCCTGATGGAGACGGTGCTGCGCGGCAGGCTGACGGCGAACGGCTACTCGCTGTCGGGGGCGGGTGCGCGGCCGGGCGTCCGGCCGCTCGCGCGGTACGGCTTCATGGCCGCGCGGCAGCGGGCCGCGCTGCACCGGCGTCTCGCGGCCGAGCGTCGCGAGGCCGGACGGGCGACCTACCCGGTCGCGGCGCAACTCACGTCCGGCC
>JBOGDY010000284.1:0-3690 GCA_050742955.1 Actinomycetes bacterium
CGGAGCAGCTTCCGCCCGACGCCTCGTCGGCGTCGTCGATCCCAGGGGGGTGTGCGTGGCCCGGGTCGTGATGGTGACCGGCGTATCACGCTATCTCGGCGGCCGGTTCGCCCAGCTGCTGCAGGCGGACCCCGACATCTCGAGGGTCATTGGGGTCGATGTCGTGCCTCCCAAGCAGGACCTCGGCGACGCCGAGTTCGTGCGCGCCGACATCCGCAACCCCATCATCGGCAAGGTCATCACGCAGGCCGAGGTCGACACCGTGGTCCACATGGCCGTCATCGCGACCCCGTTGGGGGCGGGCGGGCGGGCGGCGATGAAGGAGATCAACGTCATCGGCACCATGCAGCTGCTTGCCGCCTGCCAGAAGGCACCGAGCGTGCGCAAGCTCGTGGTGAAGTCCTCGACGGCGGTCTACGGGTCCTCGCCGCGTGATCCCGCGATGTTCACCGAGGACATGGAACCTCACGCGCTCGCGCGCACCGGCTATGCCAAGGACTCGGTCGAGGTCGAGGGCTACGTCCGCGGCTTCGCCCGCAGACGCCCCGACGTCGCCGTGTCCACCTTGCGGTTCGCCAACTTCATCGGCCCCTCCGTGCGGACCGCACTCACCTCCTACTTCGCGCTCCCGGTCGTGCCGACGGTGCTCGGCTTCGACCCGAGGCTGCAGTTCGTGCACGAGCGCGACGGGCTCGAGGTGCTGTGGCGTTCCACCGTCGGCGACCACGGGGGCACCTTCAACGTCGCCGCCGAGGGGGTGGTCACGCTCTCCCAGGCGATCCGGAGGGCCGGTCGCCCATCGATCCCGCTGCCGCCGCCGGCGGCACCATGGATCGGGCAGGTGCTGCGGCGCATGGGCGTCGCCGACTTCTCCCCCGAACAGATCCGGTTCCTCACCTACGGCAGGGTCGTCGACACCACACGCCTGCGGGAGATCCTCGACTTCCAGCCCCGCTACTCGACCCGCGAGGCCTTCGACGACTTCGTTCGCGGCCAGGGACTTCACGGACCGTTGTCCGCCGACAGGGTCGGCGCGGTCGAGCGCAGGCTGGCGGGCGCCGTGATCCGTGGTGGGGCAGATGGCTGATGCCCGGGTGATCCCGATCGGTGGTGGTGACCGCCCACGCCGGCGCACCGGTGCCTCGGCGAGCGATGCCGTGGCCGCGGGTGCGGCGCGTGCATCGGGAGAGCGCGCGCGCCGCCGGGGAGCGACGCCCCTGCTCGACGACGCCGCCGCAGGCCCCACGCCCGGCCCCCGTGTCCCGACCGGGGAGCCCGGCGCACCCGGGGCGGCCGGCGAGCGGTCTCCCGGAGCGGCCGACGCGTCGCAGCCCGCTGAACGCGACTGGGAGCGTGCGCTGGCCGGGGCGCTCGCGTTCCTGCGACGCCGCATCACCGGTGACGTCGAGGTCGACGAGTTCGGCTTCGACCCCGAGCTGACCGACAGGGTGCTGCTCGCCCTGATGCGGCCGCTCTACACGCACTACTTCCGTGTCGAGGTCCGCGGCCTCGACAACGTGCCCACCGAGGGCGGAGCGCTCGTCGTCGGCAACCACTCTGGAACGATCCCGCTCGACTCGATCATGACCCAGCTCGCCCTGCTGGACCACCACCCCGCCCGACGGAACCTGCGGATGCTTGGTGCCGACCTGGTGTTCCAGACCCCGGTCGTCGGCGAGCTGGCTCGCAAGACCGGCACCACGCTGGCCTGCAACGCCGACGCCGAACGCCTCCTCCGGAGGGGAGAGGTCGTGGGCGTCTGGCCCGAGGGGTTCAAGGGCATCGGGAAGCCGTTCTCAGAGCGCTACAAGCTCCAGCGGTTCGGCCGTGGCGGGTTCGTGGCGGCTGCGCTGCGCACCGGGACGCCGATCGTGCCATGCTCGATCGTCGGGGCCGAGGAGATCTACCCGATCCTGGGAAACATGAAGACGCTGGCCCGGTTGCTCGGCCTGCCCTACGTTCCGGTGACGCCGACCTTCCCGTGGTTGGGTCCGCTGGGCACGCTGCCGTTGCCCAGCAAGTGGGTCATCGAGTTCGGCGAGCCGATCGAGACAAGCGGGCACGGGCCGACGTCGGCCGACGACCCGATGCTGGTCTTCAACCTCACCGACCAGGTCCGGGAGACGATCCAGCACACGCTCTACCGGTTGCTGATGCAGCGGCGGTCGATCTTCTTCTAGCAGGAGGACGCCGGCGGCACCGGCACGCAGGGCACCTCGACCTCGAGTCGGGTAGGCAGCGGGGCAGGCGTGGCCCCCGAACCGGACGTCGACGTCCCTGATCCGGTCGGCGACGGCAGCGGCAGCTTGGCCTCGCCCGTCACCCCGTCGCCGAGCGGCTCGGTGACCCCGGGCAGGGCCGCACGGGTGTCGGGGACGGCGTCGGTGCCACCACCACCTGCCGTCCCGGCGGCAGGGACGTCTCTCACGTCGCCCACGGTGGACGGGTCGCTCACCCCGCCCGGCGGGCGCGCCAGCCGGCCGGCGAGCGGGTGGCCTCCGGCCGGCGCGGCGTCACCGCCCAGGGCGGCGACGTCACCGGTGAGCCTCCCGGCCTGGGCCTCCAGCTCATCGAGCCGTTCGGTCAGCGCCCGGGCCTCGTCACGCAGCCGGGGGTCGAGCATGCTCATGAGGTCGGCCAGTCGCTCGCGCTGGTCGGAGACGAACCTCTCGAGCAGCAGCAGCGCCTCCGGGTCGCCGGTGTCGCCGTAGGCATCGGTCAGCGCCAGTGAACCCCCGTCGACGGCGGTCCGCATCTCGGCCAGGGCGGTGTCGATCCGTGCCAGCGTCGCCTGCTCGCGGGCCTGCTCGGAGGCGGCCATCCGCTCGGCCTCCGTCAGCCGGGTGTCGGCCTGCTCCAACAGCTCACGGCCCCGATCGAGGTCGGACCGGGTGAGCGAGAGCTCGAGGGACTCGACGCTGCGCTTGAGGGGGTAGAGCCCGTCGCCGGGCAGCGAGTGGGTGCTGGCCGCCGCGAGACCAGCGCCGCCGATGACGGTGACGGCCGTGGCGGCGGCGGCCGCACGCGCGAGCCGGTGCGTGTGTCGCGCGGGCGAGGTGCGCTGGCGAGGCACCGCGCCCGGCGGCCGTGCCGCCGCCTCCCGGAGCAGGCGGGCGCGTAGCTCGGCACGGAACTGGGGGGCCGGCGCCAGACGGGCCGGGCGCAGGGTTGCAGCGAGCGCCACCAGGGGCTCGAGGTCGGCGCCCACGGTGGAGCGCTCGTCCTCGAGGCGCGCGGCGAACTCGCCGACGCGACGGCGCTCGGCAGGCCACAGGGCAGAGCCTGTGATCATCTTCGGGCACCCCCTTGGTTGCTCTCGTCACGCCCCGGACCCTGCTGCCCGGACCCGACCTGACAACGATCAGTTGGTGGGGGGGTTACGGGGGATGGCCGGATCATGGCGTCGCCTGGGGGAGCAGCCTGGCCAGCGCCCGCACCGCCCGCAGCTGCAGCTGCTTGACGGCACCCTCGGAGCGGCGCATCACCTCGGCCGTCTCGGCCACGGTGAGCCCCTGCAGGAACCGCAGGACGATGCACTCCTGCTGCTCCGGCTTGAGCTCGCGGACGGCCGACAGCAGCTCGGCGTTCTGCAGTCGTTCGACCACCTGGTCCTCGATGCCGTCGTCGGCGCGGTCGGCGTCGAGGATGTCGCCGGTGCTGAGCTCCAGGCGGAACCTGCTTGACTTGAAG
>JBOGDY010000285.1:0-3648 GCA_050742955.1 Actinomycetes bacterium
GTGCCCAGCTGAGCGGCGTGGGCACCGGCCACGAGTACGGCGGCGACGCTCGCCCCGTCGACGATGCCGCCGGTGGCGATGAGGGGCAGCCCCGTCACCCGGGCGACGAGCCGCAGCAGCACGAGCAGTCCGTAGCGCTCCACGTCGTCGGCGTCGCGGAAGGACCCCTGATGCGCGCCCGCCTCCAGCCCCTGGACGACCAGCGCGTCCGCGCCGACCGACACCGCGACCGACGCATCGTCGGGGTCGGTCACCGTTACCGCCACCGCGGTTCCAGCCGCGTGCAACGAGTCGACCACCTCGGCGGGCGGGCAGCCGAAGGTGAACGAGACGACGGGCACGGGCTCGTCCAGCAGCAGCGCGAGCTTGTCCGCCCACTCGTCGTCGTCGTCGGCCGGCGCCCCGAGCGGTACGCCGTAGCGGTCCGCCTCGGACGCGAGCTCCGCGGCGTACCGGTCGATGTCGCCCGGGTCGGTGACGTGCGGCGACGGAACGAACAGGTTCACCCCGAACGGCGCGCCGGTCCTCGACCGGACCTGGGCGACCTCCCGGCCAACGGCCTCGGCCGTCTTGTAGCCCGCGGCCAGGAAGCCCAGCCCACCTGCCTCCGAGACCGCTACCGCGAGGTCCGGCGTGGACGGGCCGCCGGCCATCGGCGCCTGCACCACCGGGTGTTCGAATGCCGGAAGCTCCATCGGGGCGCACTCCTTCGGTCGCGGACGATGCTGCCAGGGATCAGGTCGGGCCGACCGCCACGACGCCCGCCCGTCGCGGGTCACCCGCGGCATCGACCGAGCCGGACCCGTCCCGCAGGGCGGCCGCGACCCCGCCGAAGTACATCGACCGCGGGTCGTGGCGGCGTACCGGGAGGTCGAGCGCCGGCAGTGGCATGTCCTGCTCGGCCTCGACCTTCACCGACCCGCCGTCGGCGGCCCGCTCGCCGTCGAGGTGGTGGACGTGCAGGCGAGGCCGGTCGACGGCCTCCTGCAGGGAGGCACCGCCGTTGGCGAACGCGCCCAGCACCTGCAGCAGGGCGGTCGTGATGCGGTCGGCACCGGGACTGCCGATAGCGAGGACCGCTCCCTCGCCGGACCGGCCCACGGTGGGCGCCATGTTGCTGGTCAGCCGGTCACCGGGCGCCGGCGTCGCACCCCGGTTCAGCTCGTGCTCGCCGAGGCTGTTGTTCAGCCACAGCCCGGTGCCCGGCACGGTGGCCCCCGACCCGTAGCCGAAGGACGCCGTGATCGCGCACGCGGCGCCGGCCGCGTCGACGACCGAGACGTGCGCGGTGCTCGGCGAGCAGCTCCCGGTCAGTCCCACGTCCGCCAGCAGCGCCCGCGCAGCGGCCTCCCGGTCGTCCGCGACGTCGAGCCGGTCCCGGCGGAAGTCGAGCACCCGCCGCTGGACCTGGACGAGGTGGGCGACGTCGTCGGCCGTCCACCGGCCGCGCGGCCGGTCGCCCAGCAGGGCGAGCATCGCGGCGAGGACCGGCCCACCGATCGCCGGCGGCGGGTTGGTGGCCAGCGTCCAGCCGCCGACACGGCAGGTCAGCGCCGGCCGGACCACGGCACGGTAGGTCCGCAGGTCCTCGCCGGTGACCTGCCCGCCGCGGTCGGCCATGTCGGCGACCACCGCCTCGGCCAGCGCACCGTCGTACAGGCTGCGGGCGCCCTCCGACCCGATGAGAGCCAGGGTGTCCGCGAGCCCCTCGACGACCATCCGGTCGCCCGCCTCGACCCACCCACCGTCGCTGCGGCGCAGCGCCGCCGCGGTCTCGGGGTTCCACGCATAGACGCTGTCGCGCACGAACGGCAGGTAGTGGCCGGACGCGGCCCCCACCAGGAAGCCGCCGCGCGCCACCTCCTCCGCGGGCGCCACCACCTCACGCCACGGCAGCGAGCCGAACAGGTCCTGCGCCAGGTCGAGGCCGGCCAGCGCCCCGGGCGTTGCCACGGACCCGTGGCCGACGGTCATCGTCACCCCGCCGCCGTAGCCCGTGCGCACCTCCCGCACGTCGGGCGGCGCGGCCGAGGGCGCCCGGCCACGTCCCGGCATGGCGACGTGCCCGTCGACCGTCACCGGCGGGGATTCTCCGGCCGGCCACACCGTGACGAAGGCGCCGCCGGCCAGGGCCACGATGCCCGGCTCGTTGACCATCGTGACCAGCATCGCGGCGACGGCCGCGTCGACCGCGCCGCCACCGAGCCCCGCGACGCGCAGCGCCGCGTCGGCGCCGGCCCGGTTGGGGGCGGCCACGCCGACCCGAGTCGTCACGCGCACATCCTGCCGGTGGCTGCCGACGACTGCCGCGCCGGGGACGAGCGGGTCAGCGGGTGCTGACCCCCCCGGTCGTGGGCACCAGCTCCACCCAGGTGCGGCCGACAGGCAGCGGCAGCGGTGCCCCGTCGGCCCCGGTGAGCTCCAGCTGCGCCGCGGGCTCCTGCTTGCTCCACCGCGCCGTCACGACCTTGCCCTCGCGGAACAGCCACGCCTTGCCCGACCCCTCGAGCACGGTCTCCGGGACCGGGTTGCCGGCGACGTCGCGGTAGCCCGCGTCGCGCACCTTGACGCTCAGCGCGAGCAGGTTGGTCACCGGGAACGGACGCTTGCCGGCCAGCTCCTGCTGGCGCGTCCAGCCCGCTCCCGCCCGGAAGGTCCAGTCGGTGGTGTGGAACGGGGAGAACTTCACGCTGACCTTCTTGGCGGGCTTGCCGGTGGGTGCGGTGGCGTCGGGCTCGGCCCAGACGAAGTAGTCAGGCGGCGGGGGCAGCTTCTCGAGGCGGCCCTGCAGCTCGGAGGGTTTCAACATCAGGTTGTACGGCGCGCGGCGCTGGCCGTCGCGGGAGAAACCGGCCTTGCCCGGCGTCGCCGTGGGGATGTCGGCCGCCTTGATGGCCCTTGCCGGGCGGCTGGCCGCGCCGGAGGCCGCCAGCATCCCCCTGGTCGGCGCGACAATGCCGATGTCGGAGGTCCGCATCGAGCGGACCGGACCGACCTGCTCGGGCTTCGTGCCGTAGAAGACGGCCGCCAGCCGGGTTATGCCCCCCTCGACGAGCTCTTCGAAGACCAGGTCGGCACCGGCCAGCCCGGCCTGCGGTTGGGCCGCGTCGGTGTTGTCGATCTTGACGGTGAGGGAGCCCCCCTTCGGTACGACGTCGACCATCTCGCCGGTGAACGGCTGCCGCACCGGCTCCGGTGGCGACGAGCTGTCCGGCGCCTTGTCGGCTGCCTTCGGGCTCTCGTCGCTGCCGCCACACGCCGTGAGGGCCAGGGCGGCTGCGGCCACGGACACGACGCTGCGGCGCAGCACTCGTCCTTCGAACACTATGAGGATCCTCGTCTGCTCGGTGGTCCTGCGGTCGACCTGCTGGATCGGCCCGACCCGATCGGCCATTGTGCAACGTCCGGGACCGGTCCCCGCGCACCCGGTCCGGCATGCTGAGCGTGATGAACCCCGCTGGTGGCTCCGACGTAGGTCCCGGTGTGAGCAGTGTCACGGCCGAGGACGCCGCCCTGCGCGCCCTGTGGGACGAGCACGCGGCGCCGCTGCTGTCCTACGCCCGACGGCTCACCGGCGGCGACCGGGGCCGGGCCGAGGACATCGTCCAGGAGACCCTGCTGAGGGCGTGGCTGCGGCCACCTCAGCCG
>JBOGDY010000286.1:0-3645 GCA_050742955.1 Actinomycetes bacterium
GCGCGTCGGGGGCCGTCTTCGGGCTGCTCGGGGCCTACCTGGTGGTGAGTCGCCGGATGGGACGCGACGCGTCCGGCGTGATGGTCCTGCTGGTGATCAACTTCGTCTACGGCTTCCTGGTCCCGCGCATCGACTGGCGGGCTCACCTCGGTGGCCTGGTGGCCGGCGCCCTCGTCGCGCTGGTGCTCGCCTACGCCCCCAAGCAGCACCGGGTGCTCGTGCAGACGGCCGGGTCGGTGCTCGTCCTGGCGGTGGTGACGGCGGTGGTCGTCTGGCGCACCCTCCAGCTGACCTGACCGGTTGTCCACACTGGGGACAACCCGTGTGGACGAATAACACCCTTGTGTTTCCGCAGGTCAGGGCCGTGGCTCAGGGCTCCCGGCAGGTCCTGTCACTTCCAGCGGGTCGACAGGCCGAACCCCACGATGATCAGCCCGAACCCGATCGCCATGTTCCAGTTGCCGATGCTCTCGATCGGGTACTCGGTCTGGGTCACGTAGTAGACGACGACCCACAGCAGTCCCAGCACGAAGAACGCGATCATCGCGGGCACCAGCCACTGGGGGCTGCCGACCCGCACGGCGGCGGTCTTCTCCGGCGGCGGGGTGAACGCGGAGCGGCGACGGATCCGGGACTTGGGCACGGCGTTCTCCTTGTCGGGCTGGCCCACCGGTCGGGTTCCCGCCCGTGCCGGCATGACCGGCCGGGGCGGGCACCTTCGGGGTGGTCGATTCGTCCACTAGCGTAGTGGTGAAGTCCGGGCAGCGGACGGCTGGACCGGTTCGGGCCCGAGGGGTGGCGATCAGCAGGATGCGCGGCGCGTGGCGGCTGGCCGTGCCCGTCGCGTTCGCCCTTGCCGGGGCGCTGTTCGCGACCAGTGCCGGGGCCTCCCGCGGGGGTGAGCTGCGCGGCGGCGCCCGCAGCGAGCTGCCGGACCTGATCCGCGCCGAGGAGTCCCGGCTCGACGCGACGACCCAGGAGATCGACCGGCTGCGGGACGAGGTGGCCGCGGCCACCGAGAAGGTGGCGCGGGCCGACCGGCGCATCGGTGTCGAGCAGCGTCGCGCCGAGGCCGTCGCGAACGCCGCCGGCCTGGACGCGGTCCATGGTCCCGGCCTCCGGGTCACCCTGGCCGACGCCCCCCGGGCGGCGGACCGGCTGCTGCCCAAGGGCACCCGCCCCGACGACCTCGTGGTCCACCAGCAGGACGTCCAGGCCGTCGTGAACGCCCTGTGGGCCGGCGGTGCCGAGGCCATGCAGATCATGGACCAACGGCTGATCTCCACCAGCGCGGTGCGGTGCGTGGGCAACACCCTGATCCTGCAGGGCCGGGTCTACTCGCCGCCCTTCGTGATCACCGCGATCGGCGACCCGGACCGGATGACCGCGGCGCTGGACGCCTCCGAGAACGTGGCGCTCTACCGCTACTTGGTGGACCGCTACGGGCTGGTCTACGAGACCGAGACGAGGGCCGACGTCCGGCTGCCGGCCTTCGGTGGCTCCCTGGAACTGCTCTACGCGCAGTCGGCCGCATGAGTGGCCGCACGCTGCTGCGCGGCACCGGCGAGCTGCTCATCACGGCGGGACTCGTCCTGCTGCTGTTCTGCGCCTACCAGCTCTACTGGACCAACTTCGAGGCCCGCCGCGACGCGGACCGGGTCTCCGAGCAGATCCGCGACGCGTGGGAGCGGCCCGGCCCCGCCCCGACTCCCAGCGCGGTGAGGTCCTCGGACTTCGGCCGGGGCTTCGCCTTCCTGCACGTGCCGCGGCTCGGCAAAGACTTCAACGTCCCGGTCGTCGAGGGCGTGACGCTCGACGACCTAGCCCGTGGCGTGGGTCACTACCCCGAGACGGCCGGGCCGGGGGAGGTGGGCAACTTCGCGGTCGCGGGGCACCGAGCCACCCACGGCGAGCCGTTCCGTGACATGGACCGGGTGCGCCGCGGGGACGCGGTGGTCGCCGAGACCAAGGACACCTGGTACACCTACCGCGTGGACCGCATCCGCATCGTGGCCCCGTCGGATGTGTGGGTGATCCAGCCGGTGCCGGGCAAGCCGCGCGCCGAGCCCACCGAGGCGTTACTGACCCTCACGACCTGCAACCCCCGCTGGGCTTCCACCGAGCGGATGGTGGTGTTCGGCCACCTCGAGACGACGCAGCCGAAGTCAGCCGGCACGGTCCCCGACGTCCTCGCGGCCGGTGGCTGATGTACCCGTGGATCTGGCGTCACCTGCCCGGCCCGCAACCGGTGCGACTGGTGCTGGCGCTCGTGCTCGTCATGGCCTTCGTGCTGCTGCTGTTCACCGTGGTCTTCCCCTGGGCCGAGGACTCGCTGCCCTTCCTCGACGTGACGGTGGACGGGTGAGCGCGGCGGGCGCCGTGGCCGGCCGGCGCATCCTGGTGGTCGACAACTACGACAGCTTCGTGTTCAACCTGGTCCAGTACCTCGCCCAGCTCGGTGCCGTCTGCAGCGTCCGCCGCAACGACGAGGTCGGCCCGGGCGAGGCCACGGCGTACGACGGGGTGCTGCTCAGTCCTGGACCGGGCATCCCCGAGCGGGCCGGGGTGTGCGTCGACCTGGTGCGGGAGTGTGCCGGCCGGGTGCCGGTGCTGGGGGTCTGCCTCGGCCACCAGGCCATCGCGGTCGCCTACGGCGGCGTCGTGGCCCGGGCGCCCGAGCTGTTGCACGGCAAGACCAGCGAGGTCCTGCACGCGGGTGCCGGTGTCCTCGACGGCCTACCCTCGCCGTTCACGGCCACCCGCTACCACTCCCTCGCGGTCCGGCCCGAGTCGCTGCCCGAGGAGCTGGCGGTCACGGCGACCACGGAGAGCGGGATCGTGATGGCCCTGCGGCACAACGACCTTGCCGTCGAGGGGGTGCAGTTCCATCCCGAGTCGGTCCTGACCGACGGCGGGCACCGGCTGCTGGCCAACTGGCTGGCGGCCTGTGGGGACCCGGCCGCCCCGGCCCGCAGCGCTGGCCTCGCGCCCGTGGTGGCCGGGTCCGGCTGGTCACCCGCCGGGTGAGTCCGTCAGCTCGGTCGGAGGCGGCGTCGTCTCCGTCGGCGGCGTGGTCGGCGTCGGCGTCGGCGTCGGCTCGGGGGGCTTCTTGGCCACCACGATCGTCACCGTGGACTCGAGGCGCGCGGTCCCGCCCTCCGGGCTCTGGTCGACCACCGTGCCCTCGGGCTGGGAGCCGGTCTCCCGCTCGTTGACGTCGACGTTGAAGCCGGCCTGCTCCAGCTGCCGCCGGGCCTCGTCCTCGGACTCGCCCTGCACGTCGGGGACGGTGTTGCTGCCGCTGGCCACCTCGAGGTTGACCTTGCTGCCGGCGGGCACCGTGCTGCCCTCCCCCGGCCTGGCCCTGGTCACCACGTTGCGGTTCTCGTCCGACGGCACGCGCTCGGTCGTGCCGAGCTCCAGGTCGTTCTCGCGCAGCTCGTTGGTCGCCTCGTCGAGGGAGAGCCCGACGAGCGTGGGGACCGTGGCCTGCGCGACCCCGGACGACACGGTCAGGTTGACCTTGCGGCCCTCCTCCAGCTCGACGTCCGGGAGCGGATCCTGGTCGATGACGCTGCCCTCGGGCACGTTGTCGTTGTTCTGGCGGGTGATCTCTCCGACCACCAGCTTCTCGGCCTCGATGAG
>JBOGDY010000287.1:0-3635 GCA_050742955.1 Actinomycetes bacterium
GGCCTGGACGAGATCCGGCGGCTCGCCGAGACCGGCGTCCCCGCTTTCGACGGGACGCGCGGGTCCGTCAGCGCACGGGACCTGCTCCCGGACTACGCAGGTCACCTCCGGGGTCTCGTCGACCTGCACGGGAACCGGCGGCTCAAGGTCGTCGTCGACGCCGGCAACGGGATGGCCGGGCACACGGTCCCGACCGTCCTGGCCGACCTTCCGGTCGAGCTGGTGCCGATGTACTTCGAGCTCGACGGCACCTTCCCGAACCACGAGGCCAACCCCCTCGACCCGGCCAACCTCGTCGACCTCCGGCGGCGGGTCCTCGCCGAGGCCGCCGACATCGGGTTGGCCTTCGACGGGGACGCCGACCGCTGCTTCGTCGTCGACGAGCGGGGCGAGCCGGTCTCGCCGTCGGCGGTCACCGCGCTGGTCGCGGTCCGCGAGCTGGCGAGGGCGCCCGGGTCGACGGTGATCCACAACCTCATCACGTCCCGGGCCGTCCCGGAGATCGTCCGTGAGCACGGGGGCACTCCGGTCCGGACCCGCGTGGGCCACTCGTTCATCAAGACCGAGATGGCCAGGACGGGCGCGGTCTTCGGCGGCGAGCACTCGGCGCACTACTACTTCCGGGACTTCTGGCGCGCCGACACCGGCATGCTCGCGGCGCTGCACGTCCTCGCTGCCCTCGGCGAGCAGGATCGGCCGCTCTCCGAGCTGACCGGGCGCTACGAACGCTACGTCGCCTCCGGCGAGATCAACAGCGAGGTGGGGGACCAGACCGGCCGAACCGACGCCGTCCGCGCCGAGTACGCCACCCGTGACGGTGTCGAGACCGACGACCTGGACGGCCTGACCGTCGTCACCCCAGGGTGGTGGTTCAATCTTCGGGCCTCCAACACCGAGCCGCTGCTGCGGCTCAACGTGGAGGCCGCCGACCACGAGACGATGAGCGCCGTACGGGACGAGGTCCTGGCCCTGGTGCGGAAGGAGCACTGAGTGCAGCTCGACCCCAAGCTGCTGGAGATCCTGGCCTGCCCGGCCTGCCACGGGCCCTTGCGCGCGGACGACGCGACCCAGGAGCTGGTGTGCACGTCCGACGCCTGCGGTCTGGCCTATCCGGTGCGCGACGACATCCCTGTCCTGCTCATCGACGAGGCGCGCAAGCCCGGCGCATGACCGTTCCTCCTGTCGAGCCGGACCTGGCCCTGATCGACGACCCCGGCGCACTGGCCGGGCGTGACCCGGGTCAGATGCTGCGCGCGGTCGCGACCGCCGGCGCCCAGGTTCGTGAGGCGCTGCTGCGCACGGTCGAGACCCCTCTCGACCGGGTGCTTGCAGACGGCCGGCCGCGGGCCCTGGTCGTGGCCGGGATGGGCGGCTCGGGTGTGGCCGCCGACGTCGTCGCCTCGGTCGCCGGCGCCTCGTGCCCGGTGCCGGTGGTCGCCGTCCGTGGCTACCGGCTGCCGGGCTGGGTCGGTCCGATGGACCTGGTGGTCGGGGTGTCCTGCTCGGGGCGCACCGAGGAGACGATCACCGTCGTCGACGAGGCGCTGCGACGAGGCGCCCGGGTGGTGACCATCGGCCAGGAGCCCGCCCCGCTGGCCACCCGGGCCACGGGCGGGTCGGCGTTGCACCTCGCCGTCGACCCCGGTGGTCGGATGCCGCGGGCCAACCTGTGGGCGCTGTCGGTGCCCCTGCTGGTCCTGGGCGACGCGCTCGGGCTGCTCACCGCGACCCGGGAGGCCCTCGAACAGGTCGCCGACGACCTCGACGCGATGAGCGAGTCCTGCGGGCCCGCGGCCGAGAGCGTCACCAACCCGGCCAAGCGGCTGGCGCTGGGGCTCGAAGGCAGCCTGCCCTACGTCTGGGGGACCAGTGACATCGCCGCGGTCGCAGCGCACCGCTTTGCCTGCCAGCTGGCCGAGAACGCGAAGTACCCGGCCGTCGACGGCGCGGTTCCCGAGGTGCACCACAACCAGGTCGTCGTCCTGGCCGGGCCCTTCGGGGCGGCTGCGCGCAGCGACGACGACATCTTCCGCGACCGGGTCGAGGACACCCCGACGTGGCCGCAGGTGCGTCTCGTCCTGCTCCGGGACACCGAGGAGGTGCCCGCCGTCGCGCAGCGGCGCGAGGCCACGACACGCCTCGCCGCGGACTACGGCGTCACGGTCGACGAGCTCTCCGCCACCGCGGGGCACCCGCTGACGCGGCTTGCCAGCCTCGTCCTGCCGCTGGACTTCGCCAGCGTCTACCTCGCGCTGCTGCAGGGCATCGATCCCACACCGATCGAGCCGATCGTCTCGCTGAAAGGGCGCATCACCCGATGAGGCAGACCCGATGAGTGCGTCCGGCGGCGGCCGGGCGATCGTGGCGGCCCTGCTCGCGAACCTGGGCATCGCCGTGACGAAGTTCATCGCGTTCCTGCTGACCGGGTCGTCGTCGATGCTTGCGGAGTCGATCCACTCAGTCGCCGACTCGGGGAACCAGGCGCTGCTGCTCGTCGGCGGCCGCCGCGCCCGCCGGGCTGCAACCCCGGAGCACCCGTTCGGCTACGGGCGCGAGCGTTACATCTACGCCTTCATCGTCGCCATCGTGCTGTTCAGCGTCGGTGGCCTCTTCGCCCTCTACGAGGGCTGGCACAAGGTGCAGGACCCGCATCCCATCGACGAGTGGCAGTGGGTGCCGGTGGTTGTGCTGCTCGCCGCGATCGTCATGGAGTCCTTCTCGTTCCGCACCGCGATCGTCGAGTCCAATCACGTGCGCGGTGACCAGTCGTGGGTGCAGTTCATCCGGCATGCGAAGGCGCCGGAGCTGCCGGTCGTGCTGCTCGAGGATCTCGGCGCGCTGGTCGGACTGGTGCTGGCACTCTTCGGGGTCGGGCTGACGCTGGCCACCGATGACGGCACCTGGGACGGCGTCGGGACGATATGCATCGGCGTCCTCCTGGTGGTCATCGCCGTGGTGCTCGCGCTGGAGACCAAGAGCCTCGTCCTGGGCGAGGGCGCGACGCCCGAGGCCGTACGCCGGATCGAGGCCGCCCTGCTCGCCGACGATGCAGTCGAGCGGGTGATCCACATGAAGACGCTGCACCTCGGCCCCGACGAGCTGCTCGTCGCCGCGAAGATCGCCGTCCGGCACGACGACTCGGCCGCCGACGTGGCCCGAGCGATCGACGCGGCCGAGTCACGGATCCGCGAGGTCGAGCCGCTGGCGCGCGCCATCTATATCGAGCCGGACATCTGGTCGGCCGCCCGCGCCGCCGGTGACGGCTCCGCCGCCGAGGAGCAGGCCCCGACCCCGCCGACCGGGGGCTGACCCGCCGGGCGGAGGTGGACGCGGCGGCCCGAGCAGGTACCCTCGACGCTGGAGTCATCGGCGTCACTGATGGGAGGCCCTGAGGGGCCGCGCCGGGCAGCGCTCCGCCGCGGCGCCGCATCGGTGCGCGGTCTCTGCCCACCACGCGCACAGGAAGGTCCCACCGACATGACCGACTTCAAGGTCGCCGACCTCTCACTGGCCGAGTTCGGCCGCAACGAGATCCGGCTCGCCGAGCACGAGATGCCCGGCCTGATGGCCCTGCGCGACGAGTTCTCCGACAGTCAGCCGCTGGCCGGCGCCCGCATCATGGGCTCCCTGCACAT
>JBOGDY010000288.1:0-3610 GCA_050742955.1 Actinomycetes bacterium
GTGAGCTCTCGGAAGTAGTGCCCCTTGGTGTACCGGCGCCGCGCGTGCCCGTCGACGACGTCGTCGCGGGTCTGCAGCTCGACGTAGGTCGAGGGCACGACGCGCTCGGCCGACGGGCGACCCAGCGTGCGCACTGCGGGAACGAGCGCCTCGCTCCGCTGCGTGTTCCCCACCCAGACGTAGCCGAGCGTCACGACACCGCCGCCGATCCCCGCCGTAAAGGTCGCCTCGCGGGGTGCCGACGCGTTGAGATCACGCCACCCGCGCAGCGCGGTGACCGCCTGGTCGACCGGGAAGTCCACCTCGACGGACAGCGACTCGGTGCCGGTGTCGTGCAGCCGGAACTCGAACTCGGTGACCACGCCGAAGTTGCCCCCGCCGCCACGCAGCGCCCAGTAGAGGTCGGGGTGTTCGCGCTCGCTCGCCCGCAGTACGTCACCGTCCGCGGTGACGACCTCGAACGACACGACGTTGTCGCACGACAGGCCGGCCTGCCGGGCCAGCCAGCCCATCCCGCCGCCGAGGGTGAGGCCGCCGACGCCGGTGTGCGACACGTTGCCGGCGGTGACGGCGAGCCCATACTGCTGGGTCGCCCGGTCCAGCGCCCCGAGGAGGGCGCCGCCCTGCACGACCGCCCGGTGCTGTCCCGGGTCGACCCGGACCGCGCGCAGGGGGGCCAGGTCGATCATCAGCCCGCCGTCCGGGACAGCGTGGCCGGCCACGCTGTGGCCGCCCGACCGGATGCCGATCTCGAGTCCGTGCTCGCGGGCCGTCCGGACCGCGGTTACCACGTCCCGAACGCTCGCGCACCGGATGATCACACGAGGACGCCGGTCCACGATTGCGTTCCAGATCGTCCGGGTCTCGTCGTACGCCGGGTCGCCGGGCAGCAGCACCGACCCGTCCAGCGAGCTGGAGAGCCTTGTTCGCGTGGCATCGTCCATGCCACACCAGACCATCTTCCCGCCGGGAAGTCATCGGTCCGGCGGCGAATCGATGGTGGGTCGCGCTCGGGGAACTTGAGGCTAGTGGGCGCCCGATTCATCTGGCCGGTGTCCGACACCGGACTCCCGGGCCTTCAAGGCAGCCGCTGTGCGGTCGGGCACCTGTAGCTTGACCAGCACCTGAGAGACGTGGTTGCGCACGGTCTTCTCCGACATTCCCAGTCGACGCGCTATCTCATGGTTGCGGCATCCGGAGGCCAGCAGCTCCAGCACGTCGCGCTCGCGGGGCGTGAGGGCGGGGAAGGCCCGCGCAGACGGCGCGTCGGTCTGCTCGCCCGCGAAGAACGCGGCGATGCGGCGAGCGACAGGACGGCCGTACACGGCATCGCCGGAGGCCACGGTCTGGACCGCGCGGACGATCTCCGCGCCTTCCGCCCCCTTGACCAGGTACCCGCGCGCCCCGGCCCTCAGGGCCGCAAAGACGTGCTCGTCGTCCTCGTGCATGGTGAGCACCAGCACCGCCAGCCCGGGACGGACCCCGACCAGCCTCGACGTGGCCGCCGCCCCGTCGACTCCCGGCATCGACAGGTCGGTGATGACGACGTCCGGCTTGTGCTCGTCAACCGCCCGCAGCAGCGCATCGCCGTCGCCGACGGAGGCGACCACCTCGATCTCCTCGTGCTGTCCGAGGATCGCGGCCAGCCCGTAGCGGTACATGGGATGGTCGTCCGCGACGACGACGCGGAGAGGCGTCGTCACCGGACCCCCAGGGGTAGCAACGCCGTGACGACCGTGCCGTGCGGGCGAGCGAGATCGACGCTGAGGTGTCCGCCGATCTCGGAGGCACGCCGTCGCATCGAGTCGAGACCGACACCGTCTGCCCGCGGAGTGAGCACCCCGCCCCCGTCGTCCCGGATGGCCACGCAGAGGTCGCCGTTGGACCGCGACAGCCGCACCCTGCAGGTGCGAGCGCCGGAGTGACGGACGACGTTGGTGAGTGACTCGGCGACGATGCGGAAGGCGGCCTCCTCGACGGAGGCAGCGAGCCTCGGCGGCAGGTCCCGGACCTCTAGTGCGAAGCTCGGCCGGCCCGGCTGGCCGAGCCCAAGCCCGGACGCGGTCTCGCGGACAGCGTCGGCCAGGCTGTGCTGGTCGAGAGCCGAGGGTCGCAGTCCATCGATGACCCGTCGGATCTCGCGGACTGCTCCCTCCGCCTCGGTCCGCGTGCGAGCCAGCAGGTCTCGAGTCGTGCTCAGATCGCCGTCGAGGGCGTGGTCGGCCGCCTCCAGGCCCAGCGCGATGCCCGAGAGCGACGGGCCGAGACCGTCGTGCAGGTCCCTCCGCAACCGCTCTCGTTCCGCCAGGGTCGCCGCTACCACCCGCTCTCGTTCCCGTGCAAGGTCCTCGGTCAGGCGCCGGGCGCTGACGACGACGGCCAGGTGCGGGGCAAGGGCCTCGAGCAGCCGGGCGTCTCCGGACGTCACAGCACGCTCGCCCCGCCGCGGCCCGACGCCCAGGGAGCCGAGCGCTTGCCCGCCGTGGCGAAGTGGGAAGTAGGCCGCGCCGTCCGCCGGTGCGTCGCCGACGGACGCAACCGGATGGCCGTGGTCGTCGCGGACCACGGCGTATGACGCCCCCGCCGATGCGGCGACGACCTCAAGCATCGACTGCACCGGATCGTCGCTTGCTGTCTCCAGACCAGCGCCCACCCGGTCGACGACGGTGAGGGGGTCGGCCCGCTCGCCGAGAACGAAGCGGTCCACCAGCCGTCGCAGCCGGGTCGCCACCGGGAAGACGAGGACCGCCACGACGGCGGAAGCGATGACCAGGGGAAGGGGTCCCTCGGGTGCGAGTCGGGCGAGGACGGTCGTGAGCCCGCCGACGGTCAGGGCCACGAGCAGCGTCAACGGCGCGTACAGCAGCGTCTTGCGGACCGCCACCTCGATGCCCAGCAGCCGGTAGCGCAGCACGCCCACGACCACCGCGATCGGCACCAAGCCGTAGGCGATCCCGAACAGGTAGTCGACCGGCAGGAAGACCGTGGCGAGCATCGCCCCCACGACGCAGATCAACCACACCAGCTGCGCCCGCTCCGGGCCCCGAGCCTTGGTCGCTCGGACCACGGTGCCGACCAACGACACCGCCATCGCTGGAAGCAGCAGGGATGCGGTGAGCAGGCCGGTGACCCACGCCCACCACGTCGGCGCGTCCCACGGCAGTCGGGCCGAGCGCACTGTGTCGTCCATGGCACCCTGGTTGGTCGCGGCTGTGAGGACGAGCAGACAGATGCCGACCAGCGACACCCGGACGTGCCAGGTCCAGAACCGTGACACCGGTCGGCCGGTGGGGTAGAGCGGGGGCAGCACCACCATCGGTAGCAGCAACGCCGGAAGCCAGGTCCAGCTCGCGACCCACATCGCGAGGAGGCCGAACGGCAGCGACCCGTCAGGATCGGTGAGCGCTCGCGCCCCGTACGCCTCGAAGGACGTCTGCACCGACTGCAGAACGCCGCAGGCCAGCAGCAGCCAGCCGATCAGGTTGAGCGGACGAAGACGGATCAGTGCTGTCCCGGACAGCGTGAACGCCGCCACGATCGCCATGCTGAACCAGTCGCCACTGCGCTCCGAGTGGGTCATGCCCGGCCGGGCCATGACGTCGCCGGAGAG
>JBOGDY010000289.1:0-3604 GCA_050742955.1 Actinomycetes bacterium
CCAGGTCACCGACCTCGTCGAACAGTTCTTTGGCGGCGGTGCCCTGGCCGGCGATGACGTCGGGGTGGTCGTAGGGCGGGACCAGGGTGAAGCCGTGTCGCTCGGCCAGGGCCCGCCCGATCTCCTCGCGGTCCTCGGTGTAGCGGTCGTAGGTCACGACCTGCCCGCCGTAGCCGCGCGTGGCGGCCGCCTTGGACTCGGGGGCGTCGTGCGGCATGACGATGGTGGCCGGGATGCCCAGGATTCCTGCGGCCAGCGCGACGGCCTGGGCGTGGTTGCCCGACGAGTAGGCCACCACGCCGGCGCGCCGCTGTCCTGGGCCAAGCTGCGACAGCGCATTGAAGGCGCCGCGGAACTTGAACGCCCCCATCCGCTGGAAGTTCTCGCACTTGAAGAACACCTCCGCTCCGACCTCCTCGTCCACCAGCCGCGAGCGCAGCACGGGCGTGCGGTGGGCGTACGACGAGATGCGACCGGCCGCGGCCTCGACGTCGTCGTAGCCGGGCAGGTCCGGCAGGTGTCCGGTCGGCATCTCAGGTGGCGACCGTTGTCCGGTCGTGCCACCACCGCGGGCCGACAACCGCGGCGCCGGCCGACCGACACCGGTCGCGCAGCTCGCGGTCCGCGGTGACGACGAGCGTCTGGCCGGCAGCGACCCCGGCGGCCGCTTGCTCCACGATCTCGTCGTCACCGGAGGCCGGTGCCGCGACGACCGACACACCGGCCGCGCGCTCGGGGTCCACCGCCCGGGCAGCGCCCTCGACCACCACCCGGACCACCGGCCACCAGTGGGTCAGGGGTGCCCGTGCCAGCTCTCGGGGGATGTCACCGTCCGCGACGCCGCGGGACGCCAGGGACGCGGCTGCGTCGATCAGCCGCCCGGCCGCTCCGACGCGGTCGCGCCACCAGCCGTCCGGACGGGAGCCCACCACGTTGGCTGCGTCGACGACGACGGTGAGCGGTCGCAGCGCCGCCCGCAGCACCGGCCAGGCTCCGGCGAAACCGGGGTGCAACGGCAGGTCGCCGACGCGGTCGGCCGGGTGCCAGGCCACGTCGATGCTCTCCCCGCCGGTCGGCCGGGCGTCCAGGTCCCATCGGGCCATGCCGAGGATCGTCGCGTAGGACCAGCCGCCGTGCTCCTCGTCGTACCGGCCGTGGACCCGCACGTCGTCCGGTGCGAGGCCACCTTCCTCTCCGGCCTCGCGGACGGCCGCGGTGACCGCGGACTCGCCGCGCTGACGCGCACCACCCAGCAGGCCCCACGTGCCGCCGAAGTGGCTCCACCCGGCCCGGTGCTGCAGCAGGACCTCGGCCGTCCCGTCGTCGCTGCCGCGGTGGGCCAGCAGCCCGGCCGCGCCGAAGAGGCCCCAGTGACGGTGCCCGCGGGCACACTCGACCCAGCCGTCGCCGTCACCCCGATGGTCGCTCACGGGATCGAGACTGCCACGTGTGTCAGTGCGGCTGGGTCACCGCAACAGGTCGGAGGGTGCGACAACATGCCGCTCGGCATGTTGTCGCACCCTCCGACCTACCTCACGTGGTCGAATCCGATGGGTCAGAAGCGGTCGCGACAGGCGGTGAGGTCGGGCTTCACCTGCTGCCCACGGTCGACGATGACCGGCACGGTCTGCAGGACGGTGCCGTCTGGCCGCTCACAGGTCAGCGTCCAGTTCTCGACCAGGCCGTCACCGATGATCGTGTCGGTCGTGTCGTACAGGCCGGCGGTCATCGTCCAGGTCGGGCTTACCGACGCGAAGTTGATCACTCGCAGGACGTAGGTGCCGGGCTTCGGCGTGTCGACCGTCGCGAGCTCCTTCTCGCCCACGAAGTTGCCCGAGCTGGCCACCTCGGTCAGCGACCCGTCGGCCTCCTTGAAGTAGACCTCGAGGTCGTAGTCGTCCGGCGTCGGCCAGTCCAGCTCGACCTGCAGCAGGTCCTGATCGGTCTCGGTGACGACGAACTCGACGTCCTCGTGCTCGGTCGGCGCCAGCGCCCTGCTCGCGGTGTAGGTCTGCTCGCGGGTGGGCTCCTCGGCGAGGACCTGCAGGCGGTGCTTCATGACGACCGGGCGGGTCGAGGGGTTGGTGTGCCAGCTGAAGGAACCGCTGGTGGGCACCGTCATCGTCGACTCGAGCCGGTCGGTGAACGCCGACCCGTCGTAGGTCTCGGTCGAGAACTGCTTCCGCAGGCGCAACGTGGCGCCTGCAGGTGCCTTGCCGGAGATGACCGAGTGCTTGGTGGCGTCGGCAGTGCTGGCCAGCGCCGTGAGGTAGGCCTCTCGGTTCCCCTTGCCGGCGAACTGCCCGGCGCCCAGGTACTGGTCGACGACCGTCGGGAACGGCGGGTGGAACTCCTCGCCGATCTCGAAGGTGTAGCCGAGACCGCCGGTCGCGTAGTAGGACCAGTCCTCGGTCGTGCCGGTCGTGTCGTAGAGCTGGTAGGAGTGCTGGTTGGTGTAGCCGTTCTGGGCTGCCATGCGGGCGCCGAGGTCGGCGTAGATGGCCTCGTCCGGGGTGTCGCCCTGCGCGCGCAGGCCGGGCGGGCGCAGCACCAGGTTGCTGAACGTGTGGTTGGTGATCAGCGTGGTGACCTGCTCGGCGGAGACGAGCTCGCGGACGTTCTGTGTCTCGGGCTCCGAGAAGGGACCGGCACCGCGGTAGGTCGGGTCGGCGAACAGGTCGCTCGCGCCCGGCCCGCCCCAGAAGCCGCCGTAGTTGCGGTTGGGGTCGATGCCGATGCCGAAGCCGCCCGGGCTCGTTGCGGCGTCGCAGGCACCTGGCGGTGTGCTGTCCGCGCCGTCGGCGACCCGGCAGTTCTTCCGCTTGTACGCGTTGCCCGGCGTGCCGAGGACCGACACGGTGCCGCCGTTGTCGACCTCGCGGAGGTCGAGCAGCGAGCCCTGGGTGATCGACTGGTTGAAGCCGTCGGCGTTCACGACGGGGACGACGATGACCCGAGCCTTCTTCAGCAGGTCGGTGATGCGGGCGTCGCGCCCGTGGTTCTTGACCAGGTCGTAGGCGAACTCCATGGACGACTCGCCCGACGGCCACTCGCGGGCGTGGTGCAGGCCCATCACCAGGAACGCGGGTTTCTGCGACGACGCGGCGCTGTCGACCTGGTCGGAGATCTCGATGCCGTAGACGGTGCGCCCTTCGAGCGTCTGGTGCGGCAACGCGAACCGCGTCACGACACCGGGCTTGATCGCGGCCAGCGCGCGCAGGTCGTCGTTGTAGTCGGCCAGCGTGCGGTAGGTGTCCCGCCCGCTCGGCAGCGGCGACGACGTGACCGATGCGGCGTAGGCCTTGGTGGCGCGGTTGCTGCGAGCGGTCTGCAGCGCGAGGTCGGGCACCTCGACGTCGTAGGTCAGGCCCGCGGCCGCCAGCGCGTCGGCGTCGGCCGCGGTGTGCAGCACGACCTCGACGAAGCCGGGACCGGCGTGCTCGGTGAGGTCGAGGCCGAGACCGTTGAGCCTGGTCTTGTCGGCGGCCGCCGGCGTGTTCACGCGGACGATCTGCACCGGGAACGCGGCCGGGTCGGCCGAGTCGAGCGGCTGCGCAGCGGCGGGCACGCCCACGACGGCGCCCATGGTCAGGGCCGCGGTCGC
>JBOGDY010000290.1:0-3575 GCA_050742955.1 Actinomycetes bacterium
TGGCCGGCACCGCCTCCCCGGCCGGCCGCGGACGGCGGGCTGGTGGAGCTGCCGGTCCGGTACCAGGGCCCGGATCTCCACGAGGTGGCCCGGCGGTGGGGGATGTCGCCCGCCGAGGTGGTCGTCCGGCACACCTCGACGGCGTTCACCGTGGCCTTCTGCGGCTTCAGTCCCGGCTTCGCCTACCTGAGCGGTCTGCCGCCGCGGCTCGAGGTGCCGCGCCGGGCGACGCCCCGCGTCGAGGTGGCCGCGGGTTCGGTCGGCCTGGCGGGGCCCTGGTGCGCGGTCTACCCCTCGGCCTCGCCGGGCGGCTGGCAGATCATCGGCCGTACCGCTGTCCCGCTCTTCCACGTCGACCGCGACCCGCCGGCCCTGCTCGTCCCCGGCACCCGGGTGCGGTTCGTCGATGACGGATCCGCCGGGTGAGCGGGCTCGTGGTGGTGCAGGCCGGCGCGCTCACGACCGTGCAGGACCTGGGCCGGCCGGGCTGGGCACACGTCGGCGTACCCCGGTCCGGCGCCCTCGACGTCCCTGCCCTGCGGGCCGCCAACCGCCTGGTCGGCAACCCCGACGGAGCCGCCGCGCTCGAGACCACCCTCACCGGCTGCGCGGTCAGCTGCACATCATCGACGACCGTCGCGGTGACCGGCGCCCCGGCGGAGGTGACCGTCGACGGCGCAGCCGCCGCCTGGGGCGAGACGGTCGATGTCCCGGCCGGAGCTCTCGTGACGGTGGGGTCGGCGGCGGCCGGCGTCCGGTCCTACCTGGCCCTCGCCGGCGGCGTCGCAGTCCGGCCGCTGCTTGGCAGCCGGTCGACCGACACCCTCTCCGGCCTCGGCCCGCCGCCGCTGACCGCCGGCGCCCACCTCCCCCTCGGCCCGCCTCCCCCGCCTCCCCCGCACCCACCGCACCCACCGCACCCATCCCCCTCGTCGATCATGCGCAAGTGGTCGCCGGCCGAGCCGGTGACGGTCCGGGTCGTTCCCGGTCCGCGCGACGACTGGCTGACGGTGGCCGCGCGCGTCACCCTCGCCGGTACCACATGGACCGTCTCCCAGCGCAGCAACCGGGTCGGGGTCCGTCTGGTGGGCCCGACGCTCGAGCGTGCCGTTACCGCAGAGCTGCCCAGCGAGGGTGTCGTCCTCGGGTCGGTACAGGTGCCCACGGACGGGCAGCCGCTGGTCTTCCTCGCCGACCACCCGACGACCGGCGGCTATCCGGTGGTCGGCGTCGTGGTCCCCGCCGACCTGCCGCTGCTCGCCCAGGCCCGGCCTGGGTCGTCTCTGCGGTTCGCCCGCACCGGCGACTGATGGGACAGGAGGGCGTCGGCGAGCGGAACCCCGACAGCGCGCGCGGCCGTTGCCACGAGGCCATGCCCCGTCGACCACCGCGCGCCCGCGTCCTCGTCGCCGGACTGGCCCTTGCCACCGCGGCCTGCTCCGGCAGCGCGAAGACGGACGCCCGCCCGCCCGACCCCAGCACGCCGCTCCCCGCCCGGCCGTCGAGCACGCCTGTGTCGACGACCGCACCGGTCGTGCTGGCCGCCCACCCGACCCGCCCTCGGCTCGACCTGCCGGAGGCGCTCGCCCGTCGGGTGCTGCGGGGCGAGGTGGAGGACTGGCGCGACCTGGGCGGCTCCCCGGGAGGGCTGCGGGTGGTGGCCGCACCGGGCACGCCGACCGCCGGCACGCTGCGGGTGGCGGACGCGGGTACGGCGTTGGCCGCCGTCCGGGCCGATCCGGGGACGCTGGCCGTCGTGCCGGCGGCTGCGGTGGGACCGGCCGTCTCTGTGCTCCGGGTCGGTGGCCGCCACCCGTTGCGGGAGCCGTCGGCGTACCCGATCCAGGCGCCGGGCCCGGCGCCGCCGCACGTCACCACCGCGACCGTCGTGGGCGACGTCATGCTGGCCCGCCGCGTCGGGGACCGGATGGCTCGGACCGGTGACTGGAGCGGGCCGCTCCGGCCGACCGCCCGACGGCTGGCCGCCGCGGACCTGACGCTCGGCAACCTCGAGGGGACGCTGGACCGCTCCGGGCCGCCGCGGCAGGGTAACGACTCGTTCGGTGCCGACCCGCGGGTGCGGGAGGGGCTGCGGCTGGCCGGCTTCGACGTGCTGTCGCTGGCCAACAACCACGTCGGCGACTACGGCACCGCATCGATCCTGGCGACGGTGCGCCGGGTGGCCGCCGCGGGCATCTCCCCCGTCGGTGCGGGTGCGGACAGGCGGGAGGCCGCTCGGCCGGTCGTGGTCGAGCGCGGCGGGCTACGGTTCGGCATCGTCGCCTTCGATGCGATCGGCGAGACGCCGGCGGCCGGGCAGGGACGGCCGGGCGTGCTGCGGGTCCGGATGCAGCCACGCACCGGGCCGCTGAACCGGGCCGACCTGCGGCGGGTGACGGCGCTTGTGCGCGACCTGCGGTCGAAGGTCGACGTCGTGCTGGTGCTGCCGCACTGGGGCACGCAGTACACGACCCGGACCGTGCGCGACCAGCGCGTGGTCGCGCGGGCGATGGTCGAGGCGGGGGCCGATGTCGTGATCGGTGGGCACCCGCACTGGCTGCAGGGAGTCGAGCTGCACCGCGGCGGGCTGATCGCCTACAGCCTCGGCAACTACGTGTTCGACATGGACTTCTCCCGCGAGACGCAGCAAGGGGCCTTCGTCGAGCTGACGTTCTGGGGCGACGTGCTGAAGGGCGCGGAGTTCGTGCCGGTCCGGATCGGCCCCGACTTCGCCCCGCGGGTCGCCGGTAGCGCGCCGGGCCGGGCGATCCTCGACCGCGCATGGGACGCGAGCGGGCGGCCGCTGGCGGGCAGCCACGTCACCCCCGCGTCGTGAGAGGGTGCGTCCCTATTCGGTTGCTGGTTGTGTCCTGGGTCAGCGGCACTATCAGCTTCGTGCCCGTCCTGAGTTCTGCCACCGTTGCCACCGGTTCGGTTCCGGTGTCGCACACCGGTGTGCGGCTGACCCGCGCCACCACGTTCCGGTTCACCCTCGACGTCAACAACGCCCAGCACCAGATGTTGCTGGCGCACGCGGGCGCGTCCCGGTTCGCGTTCAACCACCACCTCGGGCGGGTGAAGGCGAACCTCGACCAGCGCGCGGCGGAACGCACCTACGGCATCCCCGAAGAGCGGCTGACCCCGAGCCTGACGTGGTCGAAGGTCAGCTTCATCAACCACATGAACGCATGGAAGGACGGCCGCGACCCGGCCGCGCCGGTCGGCGTCGATGAGCACGGGACCGAGGTCCGCGGCCTGCCATGGCGGGGTGAGGTGTCCGCGGACGTGTTCGAGACCGCGTCGGTGAACGCCGCGCAGGCGCTGGCGAACTGGGCGGCGTCCCGGACCGGTGAGCGGGCCGGCAGAGCGGCCGGGTTCCCCCGGTTCAAGTCCAAGCACCGGACGGCGCCGGCGTTCCGGCTCCGCGCGAAGTACACCGAGGGCGCGGGATGCCCGGTCCGGCCGACCGGCCCGAAGAGCATGCGGTTCCCGAAGCTGGGCGATCTCCGCGTCCGGGAGACCACCCGGGGGCTGCGCCGGATGCTTGAGCAGGGCCGGTTCCACGCGTACGCCGC
>JBOGDY010000291.1:0-3567 GCA_050742955.1 Actinomycetes bacterium
CGGATCACCATGGCCGCCACCGACCGCTACCGCCTGGCGGTCCGCGAGCTGGCCTGGACGCCGGAGCAGACCGGCCTCTCGGCGCTCGCCCTGGTCCCGGCCCGGACGCTCGCCGACACCGCCAAGTCGCTGGCGAGCGCCGACAAGGTCACCGTCGCGCTGTCGGCAGGCGGTTCCGGGGACGGCCTCATCGGCTTCGAAGGCTCCGGGCGGCTGACCACGTCCAGGCTGCTCGACGGCGAGTTCCCCAAGTACCGCTCGCTGCTGCCGACCGAGTCGCAGAGCGTGGCCACCGTCGAGACGGCGGCGCTCACGGAGTCCGTCCGCCGGGTGGCCCTGGTCGCCGAGCGCAACTCGCCGATCAGGCTCTCCTTCACCGACGGCGCCCTGACCCTCGAGGCCGGCAGCGGCGACGAGGCGCAGGCCTCGGAGTCGCTCGACGCGGGACTGGCCGGCGACGACATCTCGATCGCCTTCAACCCCGGCTACCTGCTCGACGGGCTCGGCGCCCTGGACGCCGCGCACGCCCGGCTGTCGTTCACGGAGCCGAGCCGACCGGCGGTGCTCTCCGGGGCGTCCACCGCTGACGCTCCGGTCGACGACGACTACCGCTACCTGCTGATGCCGGTGAGGCTGTCGGGCTGACCCGTCGGTGACGACGGCCCGACCGAAGGGACCACAGAGATGCACATCGGGATCGTCGGCCTAGGGCGCATGGGCGGCAACATGCGCGAGCGGCTGCGCAACAGCGGGCACACCGTCGTCGGCTACGACCGCAACCCCGATGTCAGCGACGTGTCGTCCCTCGCGGACCAGGTGGCCCGGCTGCCGAGCCCCAAGGTCGTCTGGGTGATGGTCCCGGCCGGTGACATCACGCGGGCGACGATCAAGGAGCTCGGCGAGCTGCTCGGCACGGGCGACGTGGTCGTCGACGGTGGCAACTCGCGCTACACCGATGACGCGGTGCATGCCGCGCACCTGCGTGAGCGCGGCATCGGCTTCGTCGACGCCGGGGTGTCCGGCGGCATTTGGGGGCTCGAGAACGGCTATGCGCTGATGGTGGGAGGGTCGGCCGAGGACGTCGCCAAGGTGGCGCCGGTGTTCGACTCCTTGAAGCCGGCCGACGAGGGGTTCGTCCACGCGGGGCCGGTGGGTGCCGGCCACTTCGCGAAGATGGTTCACAACGGCATCGAGTACGGCCTCATGCAGGCCTACGCCGAGGGCTACGAGCTGCTCGCGGCCAGCGACGTCGTCGAGGACGTGCCCGGGGTCATCAGGTCATGGACCCAGGGCACGGTGATCCGGTCCTGGCTGCTCGACCTGCTGGTGCTCGCCCTCGAGGAGGACGCCGAACTGGGTCAGATCAAGGGGTTCGTCGAGGACTCCGGCGAGGGCCGCTGGACCCTCGAGGAGGCGATCAACCACGCCGTCCCGCTGCCGGTGATCTCCGCGGCCCTCTTCGCCCGCTTCTCGTCCCGGCAGGACGACTCGCCGGCAATGAAGGCGGTCGCCGCGCTGCGCAACCAGTTCGGCGGGCACGCCGTGACGCAGGTCGCGAAGCGCGAGGTCGAGAAGCCGGCCTGACGTGCGCCTCTCCCACCTGTCCCTGCGCGACTTCCGGTCCTACGCGCAGGTCGAGCTGCCCCTCGACCCAGGGGTGACGGCCCTGGTGGGTGCCAACGGCCAGGGCAAGACCAACCTGGTCGAGGCGGCGGGCTACCTCGCCACCCTGGGGTCGCACCGGGTTGCCCAGGACGCGCCGCTGGTCCGGCTGCACGCCGAGCGGGCCGTGGTCCGGGGCAACGTGGTCCGCGGCGAGCGGTCGATGCTCATCGAGGTCGAGATCACGCCGGGCCGGGCCAACCGAGCCCGCGTCAATCGGGCGCCGGTGCCGCGTCCGCAGGAGGTGCTGGGCATCCTGCGCACGGTGCTGTTCGCGCCCGAGGACCTGGCGCTGGTCAAGGGGGATCCGAGCGACCGCCGCCGGTTCCTCGACGAGCTGCTCGTGACGCGCGCGCCGCGGCTGGCAGGCGTACGGGCCGACTACGACCGGGTCCTCAAGCAGCGCAATGCCCTGCTGAAGTCGGCGGGCGCCACCGTGAAGGCCGGCCGAGGGGACCTGCGCACGCTCGAGGTGTGGGACACCCATCTGGCCACCGTCGGGGGCGAGCTGCTGGCCGCCCGCCTCGACCTGCTCGAGTCGCTGCGGCCGCTGGTGGACAAGGCCTACAACAGCGTCGCCGACAGCGGCATCTCGACCGGTCCGGCGGTGCTCGACTACCGCAGCTCCCTCGGTGACGAGGTGCCCCTCGTCGCCGACCGCGAGCTGCTCGCCGCGGGCATCCTGGCCGAGCTGGCCAGAACCCGCCGGGCCGAGCTCGAGCGCGGCATCTCGCTCGTCGGCCCGCACCGCGACGACATTGTGGTCAGGCTCGGGCCGATGCCGGCCAAGGGCTATGCCAGCCAAGGCGAGTCGTGGTCGCTCGCGCTTGCCCTGCGGCTCGCCACATATGACCTGCTGCGCGCCGACACGGACGGTGACGGCGAGCCGGTGCTGCTGCTCGACGACGTCTTCGCCGAGCTCGACGCGACCCGACGGGACCGGCTCGCGACCCTCGTCGCTGGCGCCGACCAGGTGCTGGTGACCGCGGCGGTGGCTGCCGACGTGCCCGAGCTGCTGGCCGGGGCTCGTGTGGACGTGATGGCCGGCGAGGTCCGGCGGGTGCGATGAACGAGCTCGGCCCGGACGACGCGCCCCGGTCCAGCCCGGGCGATGCGTCCCGCTCCGGCCTCGACGTGGCCCGGGAGGCGCTCAACGCCGCCAAGGCCGAGGCCCGCCGCCGCGGTCTGGGCACCAGGCGGGGCGCGACCGGTGTCTCCGGAAGCTCCGGCCAAGGGGGGACGCCGACCGGGCGACGGGGGTGGCGGTCACGCGGCGCCGAGCAGCGCAGCGGCGCCCACCCCGACGAGCGCGACCCGCAGCCGCTGGGCTCCTCCGTCGACCGGTTGCTGGCCGAGCGCGGCTGGGAGACCGACGCCGCGGTCGGGGGCGTCATGGGCCGGTGGTCGGCCGTGGTGGGCAACGACCTGGCCGCGCACTGCGTGCCGCTGGCTTTCGACGACGGCGAGCTGGTGGTGCGGGCGGACTCCACCGCCTGGGCGACCCAGGTCCGGATGCTCGCGCCCAACCTGGTGCGGCGGCTGAACGAGGAGGTCGGCGAAGGCACGGTCGCCGCCGTCCGGGTGCTCGGCCCGGGGACGCCGTCCTGGAAGCGCGGGCCCCTGAGCGTGCGCGGCCGCGGTCCCCGCGACACCTACGGGTGAGTACGGCAGACAAGCCGGAGGCGCTGTCGAACTGGAGGACGGCTGTTCATCGGTAGAACGGCGGATCCTCGGTGGGGTCGGTAGGGATCACGTCGAGCCGCGGATCGGTCATGAGCCGGGTGATCAGTGCCGGGGTCCCGCCGATCCCGGCCCAGTGTGGATCGACGTCTCGGGCGACGCACCAGGCGTGATCGGCGGGCCAGATGAACGCTGGTTCGGCCTCGCCGAGTCGGCACTCCTCCG
>JBOGDY010000292.1:0-3547 GCA_050742955.1 Actinomycetes bacterium
GTTCCTGCTGTTCCTCTCCGGCCTGGAGATCGACGCCGGCCGGCTGCGCGGCAGGTTGCTGCGCGTCGCGGTCCTGGGCTACCTGGTCACCCTCGGCCTCGGCATCCCGATCGGCCTCGGCCTCGACGCCGCCGGCTGGGTGTCCAGCCCGCTGCTGGTCGTCATCGCGCTGTCGGCGACCTCGCTCGGCCTGGTCGTGCCGGTGCTCAAGGACGCCGGGCGGGCCGACGGCGAGGTCGGCCAGACCGCCATCGTCGCCGCCACCGTCGCGGACCTCGCCGCGATCGTGCTGCTGTCGCTGCTGTTCTCCGCGTCGGACGGCGGCACCGGCAGCCGGCTGGTGCTGGTCGGCGCGTTCGGCGTGCTGGTGGCGGTAACGGGGTACGCCGTGGCGCGGGCCGGTCGGTCGATGCGGCTCAGCGACGTGCTGCTGCGGCTGCAGGACACGACCGCGGAGATCCGGGTGCGGTTCGCAGTGGTGCTTCTCGTCGCGTTCACCGCGCTCGCCGAGCGGTTCGGCCTGGAGAGCATCCTGGGTGCGTTCCTGGCCGGCATGGTGGTCAGCGTCGTGGACCGCGACTCCCGCAGCCACCCGCACTTCCGCACCAAGCTCGAGGCCATCGGCTTCGGGTTCCTCATCCCGGTCTTCTTCGTCAGCAGCGGCGTCCGTCTCGACCTCGAGGGACTCTTCGCCAGCCCGTCCGCACTGCTGCGCGTGCCGGTGTTCCTGCTCGCCCTGCTGGTGATGCGCGGCGTGCCCGCCCTGCTCTACCTGCGCACCCTGGGCCGCCGCCCGGCGCTGGCGACCGCGCTGCTGCAGGCCACGTCACTGCCGTTCATCGTGGCGGCCGCGCAGATCGGCATGGAGCTCGGCCGGATCTCCGCCGTGACCGGGGCGGCCATGGTCAGCGCGGGACTGCTGTCCGTGCTCATCTTCCCGGCGATCGCGCTGACCCTGCTCCGCACCGGTGACGCGGCCGACCTGCCCGAGCAGGCGTCCACCGGGAGTCCGGTCCCGTCACCCACGGAGCGTCAGGGTGCGAGGGGTGCGTAGAGGTCGACCCGCACGCCATCGGGGTCGCGGACCGTTGCGTAGCGTTGCCCCCACGGTGCGTCGAACGGCGCCACGTGCGAGCCCGCGCCGAGCACCGCGAGCTCACCGTGCAGCCGATCAACCTCGGCGGGAGACCCGCAGCGAGCGGCCAGGGTGAGACGCCCCGCGCCCGGCCCCGACCACGTGTCCTGGGAGAAGGAGCGCATCACCTCCTCACTGTCGATCATGAGGCGGACCCCGCTGAGGTCACACTCGAGGTGCGCCTCCATGCCGGCGTCCGCGTCCGTCGGGTCCGGCAGGTCGCAGCCGAGGACGCGGTAGAACGAGACGGTGCGCCCGAGGTCCGCCGCCACCAGACCGAGAGCGTCGATGCGAGGGGAAGTGGTCATGGCCTCACGCTAGGGCCACCCGCCGACAACCCTGGGCCCGGTGCGGGCGTGGGGTAGGAGCGGCGCAGCATCGCGTCCCAGATCGGCGTGGGCAGCACCTGGTGGCCCCAGACGAGCACCCGGCTGGTGACACCGACGAGGTAGCGCGCCCGCGGTCGGCGGGCCTCGACCGCGGACAGGATGACGTCGGCCACGTCCTCGGCGCTGCTGGTGCCGCGGCCGGACGGGTTGTCGTAGGTGGCCGCGTTGCGTTCCGCCACCCCTCGCCGGAACGCCGCGTAAGGCCCGCTCGACGACGGCGCCGCTGTTGCCTCCTCGGCGAAGGGCGTGTACACCGGCCCCGGCTCCACCAGGGAGACGCCGAGCCCGAAGCCGCGGGTCTCGAAGCGCAGGGCGTCGGTGAGCGCCTCCATGGCGTACTTGCTGGCGTGATAGACCCCTCCACCCGGTAGCGTCATGCGGCCGCCCATCGACGAGACGTTGACGATCCGGCCGCTGCCCCTGGCGCGCATGCCGGGGAGGACCAGCTGGGTGAGCCGGAGCAGGCCGAAGACGTTCGTCTCGAACTGCCGGCGGACCGCGTCGAGCCGCACCTCCTCGACCGGGCCGTACTCGCCGTAGCCCGCGTTGTTGACCAGCGCCCCCACCGGCCCCGCCTCGTCCGCGACCCGCCCGACGGCGGCCACCATCGAGGCCTCGTCCGTCACGTCCAGGGGCAGGACCCGCGCGCCGGCTGATGCCAGGGCGTCCAGCGTCTCCGGCCGTCGGGCCGTGGCGTACGTGGGCCGGCCGCTGGCGACGAGCCGCAGCGCCGTGGCCCGCCCGATGCCGCTCGAGCAGCCGGTGACGAGAGCTGGTGCCGAGCGGGGGACGAGCGGTGTCATGGGTTTCTCCGGGTTCGGCGTCGTCCTACCCTGGCAGGGGAGGCCGCGATGTGGTACCGGTGGCTCGCAGTGGCGGTGATCGGCCTGCACCTCGGTTATCTGACGTACCTCGTGGCCGGCGGCTATCTGGCGTGGCGCTGGCCGCGGACCTTCGCACTGCATCTGGTCGCCGTCACGTGGGGATTCCTGATCATCGCCACCGAGGCACCCTGCCCACTGACCTGGCTGCAGAACACGCTTCGAGTGCGAGGAAGCCAGCGAGAGCTCGACATGAGCTTCGTCGACACCTACGTGCGTGGCGTCTTCTACCCCGCGGGTCACGAGACCACGGCGCGTGGCCTGCTGGCCGTGGTGATCGCGGTCTCGTGGCTGCGCCTGATGCGGGCTCAGGCACCGGCCGCCGTGCCGAGGTAGACGACGTCCGGCTCGCCGCGATCGACCTCGACCCGCAGCGACCGCACATCGGCCAGGTGCCTGCGCAGCAGCCGTTCATAGGCCGGTGCCTGGTGGGCGCTCCACACCGCGAGCACACCGCCAGGCCGCAACCGCCGCACCAGACCCGTCGTCCCGGCGTCGTCGTAGAGGCGGGTGTTGCTGTCGGTCACGGTCCAGCCGGGTCCGTTGTCCACGTCGAGGCAGATCACGTCGTACGACGTGTCGTCGCCGTCGAGGTGTGCCACCAGGTCGTCGACCACCACCGTCGTACGCGGGTCGACCATCGCCGCACCGGTGACCGCCGACAGATACGTCGCGTGCCAGTCCAGCAGGACCGACTCGATCTCGACGATCGTGACTTCGCGCACGCGGTCGTCGGCCAGGGCCTCCAGCAGGGAGAAGCCGACTCCCAGCCCGCCGACCAGCACGGTGCCCGGGTCGGCGTGCGCGGCGAGCGCCGCGCGGACGAGCAGCCGCTCCGACCTGCCGTCGCGGGTGTCCATCAGGAAGGTGCCGTTGCTGATGACCTCGTAGTCGTCGTCAGACCGACGCAGCACCAGCTCGCCCCGCGCGGTGGTGACCCGTTCGACGACGACCGGGCCGTGCACCATGCGGGCAGGCTACGGCGTGACAGCCGTTCGGGGCGTCATGCCTCGGTCGGCGGCATCCCGTCGGCAGGCAGCCTGCCGGTGGCGCCGCCGATCCGCTCGGCGAGCGCCAGGCCGTATCCGACCGCCGGTCCGACGAGTAGGGCGAACAACACGGTGCCGACGCCGATCGTGCCA